>USAP01000001.1 GCA_900552775.1 uncultured Eubacteriales bacterium
TTAAAATAAAGGTTACATACGAAAATGGTGAAATCGAATACAGTGACAGTGTTTACCCTGCTTTTATAAAATATGACAAACAGCTTACCAAAGACAGGACGCATCTTGATTTTGAAGGCTGCGACTTTCAGATGACCGATGCAAAGGAAATTGTAGCTGCAGCATCATCTTGGTGGCAGCTTAATCCAAACACTTCGGCGGTAGGGATTACGGAAGGTAATGGCGGCGGAAAAGCACTTATGATTAAAACATCCGGTCCAATGAAATCAGCAATGCCCTATGCAAGAATAATACACGGTAGAATTTCCGGCAGTGGTTACATGTACACCCTTTCTGACTACTATATAGATATATATTTTGATTTATATTCATCGACACAGTTTACCAACCTTCATATGGCAGCAAGACAGTCAGACGGCAAAACGCTCTTTGCCGAACATCCTATGACTCCCGAAGGGAAAATGGGCACAAGTGATATTTCGTACAATAAAAACACCTGGTATTCAATGCATTTGTCAATCGATCTTGCGGGGAAAAACTATATACTCAGGTGCGGCGACGATATTATTGCCCACGGCACCGCAAACGGTACAGACTTTCAGTATATCGACTTTACATATGGCTCCTGTTACAACGGAGAAACATATATGGCACTTGACAACATACAGGTAAAATACAGAGCCAAAACAAAAAACAAATCTTATATACGTACATATTTTTCGGATAACAAAGCTCATATAGACAGCTATGGCACATCAGCGGATGAAGTAAGTGTGTATCTGGCAAAATATTCTGCAGACGGTTCCGAACTTCTGAATGTTGATAAAATACCCCAACCGATTCCATCAGGTTATTCGAATATTTCATTTGACACCCCGGACGATGGTTGTATATATAAAATAATGGTTTGCAAAAAAGATACTATTATACCGGTATGCAGAGCATCTTGTTCCAGTTAAAAAGACAACTGAAGTTTTATGTATTATGAAGCTACATATTATTTCATCACGCACATAATTCATCAGCTCGCCCTCTTCGACACGTGAATCTCCCCTACGGGTGTTGGGATTGAAGGCGGATAAATCTATGGGGTTGTTTAAAAAGTCAACCGACTTTTTAAACAACCCCATTTTTTAACATACCCTTATTTTGAAAACATTTTTTCAATTCTTCTTGCGGCTTCCGCCGTATCATCGGGATTGCCGAAGGATGAAAGGCGGAAATAGCCTTCGCCGTACACACCGAACCCGGCTCCGGGCGTGCCGACAATCTGCGCTTCGTTTAAAAGCTTATCAAAAAGCGCCCAGCTGTCATCACCGTCGGGGCATTTCATCCAGACATACGGCGCGTTTTTGCCGCCGCAGTACCGGATACCGCAGTTTTGCAAAGCCTTCATGATAACTTTTGCGTTATTTTTATAAACGGCAATGTTTTCTTTTATCTGCTTTTGACCCTCGGGTGTGAACACCGCCGCGCCGCCGCGCTGCAGAATATATGAAACGCCGTTTGTTTTTGTTGTGCGGTTTCGAACCCACATGGAATTAAAATTCATTCCGCGGCGTTCAAGCTCCTTCGGAATCACGGTGTAGCCGCAGCGCGTTCCCGTAAAGCCCGCAGTTTTTGAAAGCGAGCATATCTCTACAGCGCATGTTCTGCTGCCCTCTATCTCGAAAATGCTGTGCGGTACGCCCTCTTCCTCTATAAAAGCTTCATAAGCGGCATCAAATATAATCACCGCGCCGCAATCGTTTGCATAGTCCACCCATGCGGCAAGCTTTTCTTTTGAAAATACGGCGCCGGTAGGGTTATTCGGCGAGCATATATAAATAAGATCCGCTTTCTGCGATTTGTCCGGCAGCGGCGCAAAGCCGTTCTCTATGCCGGAGGGCATACGGATTATTTTATGACCCGCTATAATATTTGCGTCAACATACGCGGGGTATGCAGGCTCCATGATAATTGCGGTGCTGTCTGCCGAAAACAGGTCGAGAATATCGCCGAGCTCATCGCTTGCGCCGCTTGAAACAAACACCTCATCGTCCGAAAGCTTTACGCCGCGCTCCGCATAATAGCGCGCAACTGCTTCTCTGAAAAAGTCCGCTCCGCACTCGGGCATATAGCCGTGAAACCTTTCGGGGGTTGCCTGGTCGTCAACCGCTTCGTGAAGCGCTTTTATAACCGCGTCGCAAAGCGGCAGCGTCACATCGCCTATACCGAGTCTCAAAAGATGGGCGTCCTTATGCTCTGCAAGATACGCCTTTGTTTTCTGCGCTATGTTGTAAAAAAGATATGAGCTTTTAAGCTCTCCGTAATGCATGTTCGGAGTAATCATTCCATCGTCTCCCCTTCATATATAAATTCTGCGGGACCGTTCATTGTAACGTCCGCGTTTTTGCTTATTTTTATATGCAGCGTGCCGCCGTCAAGCTTTACGGCTATGTCCTCATCGGGTTTGCAGAAGCCTTTTGAAACTGCTGCCGCAGCAGACGCGCACGCGCCCGTGCCGCAGGCCATGGTGATTCCGCTGCCGCGCTCCCACACGCGCATGCGAAGCTCGGTATCCGATATAACCGTGACAAACTCCACATTAACGCCGCCCGGGAAAGTCTCGTGCTTTTCTATTGCCGCGCCGAGCGTTGTAAGCGGCGCGTTATCCGCGTCCTCCGTAAAAATCACGGCGTGGGGATTGCCCATTGAAACAGGCGTACACAAAACGGTTTTGCCGCACACGGAAATTTCTTTGTCCGCAGACACCTCCGCACGGCCCATTCCGACCGAAACGGAAGAAACTTTGCCGTTTTCGGTTTTAAGCGAAAGTGTTTTTATGCCGGAAAGCGTTTCGATTTCAAGTTCCGTTTTATCGGTATAGCCTTTATCAAAAACATATTTACCCACACAGCGGATACCGTTTCCGCACATTTTCGCCTCGCTTCCGTCGGCATTGAATATGCGCATTTTAAAGTCAGCCTTATAAGACGGCAAAATCCATATCATTCCGTCCGAGCCTGCGCCGAAATGCCTTTCCGAAAGCTTTACTGAAAGCTCCGGAGCGTTTTTTGGTTCTTCGTTTGAATATACGTATAAATAGTCGTTTCCGAGTCCGTGCATCTTTGTAAATTTCACAGTTTATCTCTCCCTTCACTTTTTCTCCGAAAGACGTGTTTCAAATCTGTCTTTTGCCGTATCTTCGGGGATTTTTGTGGGATAATTGCCGCTGAAGCACGCGCTGCATATAGCGCTTTGACCCACAAGTTCCTTCAAATCCTCCTCGGGCAAAAAACCGAGGCTGTCCGCCCCTATAAGCTGCGCGATTTCCTCCACGGTGTGGTTGCACGCTATAAGGTTCTCCCGCGAATCTATATCGGTTCCGTAGTAGCAGGGGTTCAAAAACGGCGGCGCCGAAATGCGCACGTGAACTTCTTTTGCCCCCGCCTCCCTCAGAAGGCGCACAATCTGACCGCTTGTGGTGCCGCGCACTATTGAATCGTCTATAAGAACAATGCGCTTGCCGCGCACCTCGCTTTCTATTGCGCTGAGTTTTATTTTAACACCGTTTAAGCGGCTGCTTTGTCCCGGTGAAATAAAAGTTCTTCCAATATATTTGTTTTTTATAAAGCCCATGCCGTAAGGTATGCGGGACTCCGCCGAATATCCCAAAGCCGCGTCCATGCCCGAATCGGGCACACCCACAACCATGTCGGCGCAGACGGGGTGCCTGCGCGAAAGCACCGCACCGGCTTTCTTGCGCGCTTCATGCACGGAAATTCCGTCTATAACCGAATCGGGACGGGCAAAATATATATATTCAAAAATGCATGTGCTTTTCTTTTTCTCGCCGCAGTGACCGCGGTTTGAGTGAACTCCGCCGCTGTCAAACGTGACAATTTCGCCGGGCTCAACATCGCGTATAAACGAAGCCCCCACAGCCGAAAGCGCGGCGCTTTCCGAAGCCACAACATATATTCCGTCCTCCGTCTTGCCCATGCAGAGCGGACGGAAGCCGTATGAGTCACGCACGGCAATAAGCTTTGTGGGCGACATCATCACAAGTGAAAAAGCTCCGTCAAGCCCTTTCACCGCTTCAAACACAGCATTTTCAATAGACGGCGTTTTGATTCTTTCGCGCGTTATCATATATGCGATGATTTCCGTGTCGCTTGTGCTGTGAAAAATCGCACCGTCAAGCTCGAGCTTTTTGCGAAGTTCCGCCGCGTTGCTCAAATTTCCGTTATGCGCCAGGGCAAGTCTGCCTTTTAAGTGGTTCACCTCAACGGGCTGGCAGTTTGCTCTGCCGTTTCCGCCCGTGGTGCCGTATCTGACATGCCCCACGGCAATTTTTCCGTGCGGCAGCTTTTTTATCTCTCCTTGCGTGAACACCTCGCTCAAAAGACCCGTGTCTTTGTGCGAAGCGAAAACGCCGTCGTCATTTACGACTATTCCGCAGCTTTCCTGCCCCCTGTGCTGCAATGCGTAAAGTCCGTAATACACCATGTCCGCCGCGGCGCACGGCTTTGGCGAATATATGCCGAACACGCCGCATTCTTCGTGAATCGTGCCCATTATTTTTCAGCCTCCGCGTGTTTTAAAGCCGCTTCTATAAAGCCTTTGAAAAGCGGATGTGCTTTATTGGGGCGCGACTTAAATTCAGGGTGATACTGAACGCCGACGTAAAAATCCCTGTCGGAAAGCTCCACGGTTTCAACAAGTCTGTCGTCCGGCGAAAGACCCGAAATTTTAAGGCCTGCTTTTTGCAGAATTTCTCTGTAATCGTTGTTAAATTCATAGCGGTGACGGTGACGCTCGGAAATGGTGTCTGCGCCGTAGCAGCGTTTCATTGTCGTGTCCTCCTGAACTATGCAGGGGTATGCGCCGAGACGCAGCGTGCCGCCCTTATCTATATCGCTGCTCTGTCCGGGCATAAAATCTATAACCTTATGCCTGCAAAGCTCGTCAAACTCGCCGGAGTGCGCATCCTCTATGCCGGCAACGTGTCTCGCGTATTCTATAACCGCAATCTGCATGCCGAGACATATTCCGAAATACGGCAGTCCCGTTTCTCTCGCAAATTTTGCGGCAAGGATCATGCCTTCTATTCCTCTGCCGCCGAAGCCGCCCGGAACTATTATTCCGTCAAGACCCGAAAGCTTTTCTTCGCAGTTTGCTTCCGTGATATTTTCAGAATCTATCCAGTGTATTCTTATATGCGTGTTAAGCGTGTAGCCGGCGTGGCGCATTGCCTCCGCCACGGAAAGATATGCGTCGTGCAGCTGAACATATTTTCCGACAAGACCTATATGAACTTCTTTTTCGCGTTCTTTTATGCATTTTACAAGCTCTGTCCATTCTTTAAGATCGGGGTTTGGTGCGTCTATTCCGAGTTCGCGGCACACAACGGAGGAAAAGTTTGCCTTCTCGAGCATGAGCGGAGCCTCATAAAGATACGGCAACGTGATATTTTCTATTACACAGTCGGGTTTAACGTTGCAGAAAAGCGAAATTTTCTTGAAAATCGACTCCTCCAGCGGCTCATCGCAGCGGAGAACAATTATATTCGGATTTATGCCCATTCCCTGCAATTCCTTTACGGAGTGCTGCGTGGGTTTTGACTTATGCTCGTCCGAGCCGCGCAAAAACGGAACAAGCGTAACATGAATAAAAAGGCTGTTTTCTCTGCCGACTTCAAGCGAAATCTGGCGTACAGCCTCCAGAAACGGCTGCGACTCTATATCGCCTATCGTGCCGCCTATCTCCGTTATTACAACATCCGCTCCCGTCTGCTTTGAGAGGCGGTATATTGTCTCTTTTATTTCGTTTGTGATGTGAGGAATAACCTGAACCGTAGAGCCGAGATATTCTCCGCGGCGCTCTTTGTTTAAAACATTCCAGTAGACTTTGCCCGAGGTGAGGTTTGAATATTTGTTAAGGTCCTCGTCTATAAATCTTTCGTAATGACCGAGATCAAGGTCGGTTTCGGCGCCGTCGTCCGTTACGTACACCTCACCGTGCTGGTACGGGCTCATGGTTCCGGGGTCAACGTTTATGTAGGGGTCAAGCTTCTGCGCCGCCACTTTAAGTCCTCTCGCCTTTAAAAGTCTTCCGAGTGACGCCGCCGTGATCCCTTTGCCGAGACCCGACACAACGCCGCCCGTCACAAAAATGTATTTTGTCATTGGATTTTCCTCCCGTAATTTATTTGTTATATGTTGATATTATGCTCTCCGCTATGGTTCTTTTTGTAACGCACCTGTCCATAGCCTGTTTTTCTATATACCTGTGAGCGGTTTCCTCGCTCATCTTAAGATTTTCTATAAGAAGCCATTTTGCGCGGTTTATTATACGTATATCGCGCATTTTCTCTTCAATTGAGGCGGTTTTCTGCTCCATGCGGCGCAGCCTTTCCCGCGTGCCGCACAAAAGCCGGAGCGACTGCGAAAAAATCTGCGCGTTTGTGGGTTTTGAAACCACCAAAACTCCGTACGGCGCCACGCGTGCATTGACATATGCATAGTGCTCCGCCTTTACAAGCAGCAAAACGCCGCTGCCGCTGCCGTCGCATATGTTAAGCGCCAGACTCGTGCCGAAATCGTCTTTAAACGGCGTGTTTATAATAACAATATCGTACGTGTTTTCAAGCAGAGCGCGCCGCGCGCTCTGAATGTCACGCGCTTCGGCAACGGGAGAATAGAGACTTTCCGGGAGCAGCGCTTTAAGTGATGAAGTTGTTTTTTCCGAAGCCGATACCAGCAGCACGGCATAGCGCCTATCCCTTAAATCCATAGTCTCCCTCCTCAATATTGTCGCTCACGCTTGTTCGCTCTTCGAAGGACTGCAAGTATGTCCTTCGAGTTTTCCATTCGGTGCTTCGCTCTCCATAAATACCGCGAAAAGGAGGGACAGCGAAGCGTGTGACTGATTTTGTCCCTCAAAATCGGAACGAAGCGCAGCTTGTCCCGACGCCGTAGGGGCGACCCCCATGTGGTCGCCCGTTTAGTTTCCGCAACACCATGCGGACAAAAGCGCGGCGCCGGTTTATTTTACATAGTGCTTAACTATTGCATGCGGCAGCGATTCTTCTATAAATCTGCTGTGCTTTGCCGCTTCCTTTGCCTCCTCAAGCGTCTGCGGCAATGTTTTATACTGCGCCTTCACACTCTCCGGTGCGGTATAAAGATTTATGTCTGCCGCCTCGGGAAGCGAATCTTTCTCTCTTATTCCGGCAAGACCCGCACGCATTAAAAGCGCGAATGCTATATAGGGATTGCACATCGGGTCGGGTGAGCGCAGCTCGGCGCGCTTATATTCACCGTGAGCCGCCGGTATTCTTATAAGCTGTGAGCGGTTTTCGCTTGACCACGATATAAATTTCGGCGCCTTGTCGCTGCCGAATCTTAAAAATGATGCGTCTGTCGTATTTAAAAACACGGTCATATCCGAAATGTTTTTCAGTATCCCCGAGATAATGCCCTGCATAACGTCTCCTTCTCCCTTGGCAGAGATATTTATATGCATTCCGTTTCCGGGTTTGTCGGGCAGCGGCTTGGGCGAAAAATCGGCATAAAGACCGTTTCTTGCCGCAATTGTATTTACAACCGCGCGGAACGTCACGGCGTTGTCCGCGGCGGCAATGGGATCCGAATACCGGAAATCTATTTCGTTCTGACCCGGTCCCTCTTCATGGTGCGAACTCTCGGGAGTGATGCCCATCTGCTCCAGCGTGAGACATATTTCGCGCCGCACGTTTTCGCCCTTATCGTCGGGCGCTATGTCCATATATCCTGCGGTGTCGTACGGGGTTTTGGTGGGCTCCCCGTTTTCGTCGCGGTTAAAAAGATAAAATTCCATTTCCGAGCCGAAGGCAAAAGTTATACCTTCTTTTTTTGCGTCCTCCGCGGCGCGTCTTAATATGGCGCGCGTGTCGCACTCAAACGGTTTCCCGTCCGGGGTGTACACCGCGCAGAACATTCTTACAACCCTGCCGTGCTCCGGTCTCCACGGGAGAACCGAGAGCGTGTCCGGCTCGGGCTTTAAAAGCAAGTCGGAATGAACCTCTCCGCCGAAGCCTTCTATTGCGGAAGCGTCAACGGCAATACCGTAGTTAAATGCCCTTGAAAGCTCCTGCGGCATAATCGAAATATTTTTTTGCCTGCCGTATATGTCGCAAAATGCCATTCTTATAAATTTTACGTCTTCTTCCAGGACATACTGCATTATTTCGTCTTTGGAATAAACCATATGCATATCCGCCTTTCTAATTAGCAACGTACATTTGTTTGTATGGGTTTTTGCTGTCGGGCGTTACAACAGTATATTCTCCCGAGAGCATGTCGCCCGTGTTATATCCGAACAGATTGCAGAATCTGTCCACAAAAGGTTTTATTTCTTCAATATCTTCAGGCGACGCGCTGCGTGTGGTTGTCTGACTGGGGAACTTTATTCCCTCAGCGCTGCCGCGCAGTATCATTTTGCCGCCGTGCATTCCCGTACAGGGGAAATTGCCGACTATCGGCTTTTTGTAATTATTCAGTCCGAGCACGATTATAAGGCCGCCCGCCTGGTATTCGCCGAGAAAGCTTCCCGCTCTGCCGCCTATAACTATCACGGGTTTTCTTTCTTTATACGCCTTCATGTGTATGCCGGCGCGGTATCCTGCGTTGCCGCGTATATACATCTCGCCGCCGCGCATTGCATAGCCTGCCGCATCGCCTATGTTTCCGTCAACTATGATTCTGCCGGCATTCATCGTATCGCCGACAGCGTCCTGCGCGTTGCCGTTTACGGCTATTTCCGCACCGCTTAGGTATGCTCCGAGCGCGTTTCCCGGAACACCGTTAATTGTAATTTTTTTGCCGCCCATTCCGGCAGCTATAAATCTTTGCCCTATGCAGCCGTATATTTCGCAGCTGTCTCCGGCATTTCTGATTCTTTCGTTGAGCTCCGAAAAACCGAGCCCCTCCGCATCTATTATCATATTATATCACACCTCCGCCTTGTTTTCCACTGTTTTTTACATTTTTTTACTCTCCGGCATGAGCTATTCCCAAAATCTCAAGTTCCTTCTCCGTCATGCCTACGCCGCGGAGCATGAGCCTGTTTCCGCGGAGCGCTTCAATGGAGTTTATACCCATGCCGCCCATGAGTTCTTTTATCTCGTGCTTCCATGCGGTCATGAGATTCTGAAGTCTCTCTGCACCCCACTCGGGGTCAAGCCTTTTTACAAGTTCGGGGCGCTGTGTTGCTATGCCCCAGCTGCATTTGCCGCTCTGGCATGTTCTGCAGAGGTGGCATCCGAGAGCCAGAAGAGCCGCCGTTGCCACATAGCATGCGTCCGCGCCCAAAGCCACAGCTTTTACTATATCGGCGGAAGAACGTATGCTGCCGCCCGCTATAATCGAAACGTTGTTTCTTATACCCTCTTCGCGCAGCCTTGTATCAACCGCCGCCAGCGCAAGCTCTATGGGGATTCCGACGTTATCGCGTATTCTTGTGGGAGCCGCGCCCGTGCCGCCGCGGAAGCCGTCTATGGCTATTATGTCCGCTCCGCTGCGCGCTATTCCGCTTGCAATCGCGGCAATATTGTGAACCGCTGCGACCTTGACGATTACAGGTTTTTTATATTCCGTTGCCTCCTTTAAAGAATACACGAGCTGTCTTAAATCCTCTATGGAATAAATGTCGTGATGGGGCGCGGGTGAAATTGCGTCCGAGCCTTCGGGAATCATTCTCGTTCTCGAAACATCGCCGACTATTTTTGCGCCCGGAAGATGGCCGCCTATACCCGGCTTTGCGCCCTGACCCATTTTAATTTCGATTGCGGCGCCGGCGTTTAAATACTCCTCATGCACGCCGAATCTTCCCGATGCCACATGAACCACGGTGTTTGCGCTGTATTTGTAAAAATCTTTATGCAAACCGCCCTCACCGGTGTTATAGCATATGCCGAGGTTTTCCGCGGCGCGCGCCAGGCTTTCGTGCGCGTTGTAGCTGATTGAGCCGTAGCTCATTGCCGAAAACATAACGGGCATCGAAAGCTCAATCTGCGGCGGCATATCGGTAATTATTTTTCCGTTTTTGCCGCGCTTTATGTTTTCCGGCTTTCTGCCCAAAAACACCTTTGTTTCCATAGGTTCGCGCAGAGGGTCAATCGAAGGGTTTGTAACCTGCGAAGCGTTTATCAGAATCCTGTCCCAATAAACGGGCACGGGATTTGGGTTGCCCATTGACGAGAGCAGCACACCGCCGCTTGAAGCCTGTTTGTATATTTCCTGAATGACGCCCGCTTTCCAGTTTGCGTTTTCGCGGTATGTACATTCATTTTTAACGATTTTAATCGCATGTGCCGGGCAGAAGGAAACGCATCTCTGGCAGTTTACGCATTTTGATTCGTCCGCAAGCATGACTTTGTTTTCCTTGTCAAGCGTATGAACTCCGTTTGAACACTGCGTTACACACGAGCCGCACATTGTGCAGCGCTTTTCATTTCTCTCTATTTCAAACTCGGGTATAATATATGAAGCTCCCATTAAAATGCACCATCCTTCACTCTGATTATAACGGGCTCGCCGCCCGCAGGGGCGTAAATATTATATACATCGGGCTCCATTTTTCTTATTGCCGCTTCTTCGCTTGATACAAATACCAGATCGTCTTTTTCGGCAACAACCATTGAGCGGAGCTTCAGTCTGTCGTTAAGCGCCATAAGTCCGCCCGAAAAACCCAGAACTATTGAAAAAGGTCCCGTTACAAGAAGACTCGGATAAACCTGTCTCAAATATTTAAGCTCGCGCGCCTCTTCCTCTCCCTTTGAAGCAATCGTGCTCCAGAACGGAGCCGCTATAACAGACGCCGCTTCATTAAGCGACAAACCCTGGCGGCGCACAAGATAATCCATAATATATGTTATAACCTCGGTGTCCGTCTGCAATGTGCATTTATAGCCGAACATTTCTATATATCTTCTGTTTGCGTCATACGATGAAATCTCGCCGTTATGCACCACGGTGCAGTCAAGCAGTCCGAAAGGATGCGCACCGCCCCACCAGCCGGGGGTGTTTGTGGGGTATCTGCCGTGTGCCGTCCAGGAATAACCCTCGTATTCCTCAAGCCTGTAGAATTTTCCGACATCTTCGGGGAATCCCACCGCTTTGAATATTCCCATATTCTTGCCGCTCGAGAAAAGATATGCGCCTTCAATCTTTGTGTTTATATGCATTACAAAGCGCGCAACATATTCTTTTTCGTCAAGCTGGAGCCGCGACACCACCGACTGAAGCGGTGCAGCGAAATAGCGCCTAATAATAGGAACATCCGTAATCTGCGGCATTTTTCGTATCGGTATATATTCGTCTTTTACAACCTCAAATCTTTCGCGAAGCTGCTTTTCAAACTCTGCACGTACCGCGCTGTCCGTGAAAAACACGTGAAAAGCATATAAATCTTTGTACTCAGGATATATTCCGTAAGCTGCAAATCCTCCTCCGAGACCGTTTGAGCGATCATGCATGGGCACCATGCTTTCGATTATTTTTTCACCGGTCATTTTTCTGCCGTCTTTTGATATGACTGCCGATATTGCACACCCCGACGGGATGCGGACCTGACCTTCAAGCTTCATTTCCAAGACCTCCGTTCAATAAAAAAAGACGGTCACCCGAACTTTGGGAGAGAAAACCCCCCAAAGTCCGAATGAACGCCTTTGCTCATCAAAATATTTAACTTCTTTTTATTTTAGCACATTTTAAATCATTTGTCAATTTTTTTTGAAAAATTTTGCCGAAGTATGCGTTTTTCCTTCCGCGTCTTTGAGAGCAACATCAAAAGCTCCCTCGTTTTCGCCGCTGAAAACACCTATTATATCGTTTTCGTAAACCGCCGAGCGGAAGAAAATCCCAGCTTTCTCAATCACCGTATCAAGCGGCAGCGCCTCCTCCAGAAATTCGGCAAGGCGGACGTTGTTAACGTGATAATTCGTATCAAGATCGCGTTTACCTGCAACAATATCCATGTATTTGCATGATGCCGCGTTTTTCGGCTCGCGCCTTATATATTCAAGATGCGGCATATCCTCGGTTTTATACATCTCTGCAATATCGGACAGAACGCGCACAGGATGACCCGTCTCCGTATTTATAAAAATCCAGACGGAAGCGGCACGCGCAATTTCCTCACCGTTTTCATCCTTCGCAACAAATGATCTGTAGCCGTAGCAGCGGTCAAACCCTGTGGTGTATGTGGTTATTTCAAGCACATCGCGCTCACGCGGATAGCGCATAACCTCAATGTTCATGGAGATCAGAATCCACGCATGCCCGAGAGAATAAAGATACTCTGCCGGGTAACCTGCCGCCGCGCTGTGATCCATGGCGCTGTTTTGAAAAAATCTCAGCATCGCCGCAAGGCTTGCGCTCTTATTCGGCGCAAGATCGCTGAATTTAACCGTAACTTTTTCGGAAAACACAAAAACGCCCCCTTAGTTTTTAAGACTGTGCATCGGAGCCGGGATTCTGCCGCCGCGCTTTACAAATTCCTCGCACGAGAAACCGTTTATCGGCATTACGGGGCCGCTGCCCAGAAGACCGCCGAACTCCACCGTGTCTCCCACTTTTTTGCCGCATGCCGGAATAACTCTGACAGCCGTGGTTTTTGTGTTTATCATACCTATTGCCGCTTCGTCCGCAATAAGACCCGAAATTGTCTCCGCGCTTGTATCGCCCGGTACCACAACCATGTCTATTCCGACAGAGCAAACGCACGTCATAGCCTCAAGCTTTTCTATTGTGAGCGCTCCGCAGCGCGCCGCGTCTATCATACCCGCGTCTTCGCTCACGGGAATAAACGCACCGCTTAAGCCGCCAACGTAAGAAGAAGCCATGGTTCCGCCTTTTTTAACCGCGTCATTCAAAAGCGCCAGCGCTGCCGTTGTGCCGGGCGCACCGCACTTTTCAAGACCCATTTCTTCAAGTATATGCGCAACGCTGTCACCCACCGCCGGAGTCGGCGCAAGCGAAAGATCAACTATTCCGAAAGGCACCCCGAGTCTTTCTGCCGCCTGTGTTGCCACAAGCTGACCCATTCTTGTTATCTTGAAAGCCGTTTTCTTTATTGTGTCGGCAACAACGCCGAAATCTTCGCCCTTTACCTTTTCAAGCGCGCACTTTACAACTCCGGGGCCGCTTACGCCGACGTTTATAACGCTCTCGCCTTCGCCCACGCCGTGAAATGCGCCCGCCATAAAGGGATTATCCGGCACCGCATTGCAGAAAACAACAAGCTTTGCACACGAAAAGCCCGCACTCTCCGCAGAAAGTTCCGCCGCATTTTTTATGATAACGCCCATTTTGGCAACAGCGTTCATATTTATTCCCGACTTTGTGGAGCCTATGTTAACGCTCGAGCAAACACGCTCCGTTTCTTTAAGCGCCTCGGGAATCGATTCGAGAAATTCGATATCGCCCTTTGCGTAGCCTTTATGAACAAGCGCGCTGTAGCCGCCTATAAAGTTTACGCCCGTTTCCGCCGCGGCGCGGTCAAGCGCCTTTGCAAATTTTAAGTAATTTCCGCACGGACCGGCAACAATGGATATCGGCGTTACGGAAATACGCTTGTTTATAATCGGTATTCCGTATTCGCTCTCTATCTCCTCGCCGCACGACACAAGGTGTTCCGCCGTTTTGGTTATCTTATCGTAAACTTTTTCCGCCGCAATGTCCGCGTCTTCGCCTATGCAGTCGATCAGGGAAATGCCCATCGTAATCGTTCTTATATCAAGGTTTTCCTCGCGGATCATATTAACGGTTTCCATTATTTCAAAAGGATTTATCAACTCTTAGCACCTCCCTTATATTCTGTGCATGGAATTGAACAAATCCTCATGCTTTATCGTAATCGACACGCCGAGTTTCTTGCCGCATTCGGAAAGTTCCTCCGAAAGTGCCGCAACTTTTTTGCTGCTGCCGCTCAAATCAACAAGCATAATCATTGTAAACACGTTTTGCATAATTGTCTGCGATATGTCAAGAATATTTACGCCGTTTTCCGCAAGCAGTGCCGAAACCGACGCTATTATACCAACCTTATCGTCTCCGAGAACCGTTATTATCGCTTTCATAAAAATCTCCGTTTCTTTATTGTTTTATAATTTTCGCGTTTTTTACACCTCGTACACCGCGCGCGAGCCGCCTATATATTTCGGGCGCGTTCTGGCATATGTAACATGTGCACTGCCTATTGTATCTTTCTCAAGACGCACCGGAACCGCAACATGGCGAAGGTGCATTCCAATAAACGTATCGCCTATATCCATTCCGGCATGACCCTTTACAAATTCAACAACCACGGGGTCGTCAAAAAATTTATACGCCGCCGTGCCCGCGCTGCCGCCGGCTTTTGGCTGCGGAACAACGCATACTATTTCAAATCCGTATTTTAAAGCCGCCTCACGTTCGATAACAACCGCACGGTTTAAATGCTCACAGCACCCCACCGCAAGATATATTCCTCTCGGCTTTAATGCCGCAAGCGCTCCGCTTATAACCTGTTCGCCGAGCTCATACACCGAGCCGTGTCCTATATGCTCGCCCGCAATCTCGCTTGTAGAACAGCCCAAAACCATTATTTCTCCCGCATTAAGCTTTGCCGTATCCGCAAGAGATGTCATAGCGCGAAATACTTCTTCTTTAATATTTTCCATAACAATGTACCTCCGCTTCCCATTAATCTATAAGTATATTTTACCACAATAAAACGAAAAGTCAACACTTTTAATGTATTTCGTAGAAAAACACAAAAAAGTCCTGACTTTATCAGTATTTAGTTGTAATTAGCAATAATAAGGCATCAATTTAATTTGCGGCAATCTCCGCTGTTGTCCTTGAGACGCGGACAGCTATTTTTCAAAAACCGAGATTGCGTCCTTTATGGTTTTTTCAAAAGCCTCTCTTCCGTATTTGTCAACCTGCGCCTTGTTTTTCTCTCCGTGAGTGAGACAGCCCGCGCCGCCTATACATCCGCCGATGCACGCCATCCCTTCTATAAAGTTTGCGTCGGACGCACCGTGACTTTTCTTTATGAGCGCCTTGCGGCATTCCTCTATACCGTCGCACGACTGAGCACAAAGCTCAAACTCCACTCCCTGTTCGCGCAGCCCTTCCGCAACAGCGTCCGCCAGTCCGCCGCAGCGCGCAAATATTCTTCCGAAATAGGAAGCGTTGTCGAGCACACCTTCGGGAAGGTCTGTTATTTCCATATCGCGGCTGTCAAACAGAGCCTGAAGTTCTTCAAAGGTTATGCACGAATCAACATACGGCTTAACCTCTTCCTTTTTAACCTCGGCTTTCTTTGCCGTACACGGACCTATGAAAATGATTTTCGCCGTTTTATCCATATTTTCTTTGATGTATTTTGCAATGGTTGCCATAGGCGACAGATTGTGCGAAATATTTCCGCTCATCTTCGGGAATGCTTTTTTTACATAATCCACAAATGCCGGACAGCATGAGCTTGTGAGAAAGCCTTTTTCCGCAAGCTCGCGCGACTCCGCGTATGCCACCATATCCGCTCCGAGAGCCGCCTCAACCACAGAGTGGAACCCGAGCTTTAAAAGCCCCGTTACCACCTGACCGAGTTTAGCGTATGTGAACTGGCTGGAAATTGACGGCGCCACAAGCGCATACGTTTTGTATTTTGTATTGTTTTCACTGTTTTTCAAAATGTCAATCGTGTCCAAAATATACGACTTGTCCGCAATTGCTCCGAACGGGCACTGATACACGCACGCACCGCAGGAAATACACTTATCGTTATCTATTTTTGCGGACTTGTTTTCGTTCATGGAAATGGCTTTTATCTTGCACGCACTCTGGCAGGGACGTTTTCTGTTTATTATCGCGGAAAACGGGCATACCTTCGCGCAGGCGCCGCAGTCAACGCATTTTGACTTGTCTATATGCGCCACATGGTGGTGGTCAAACGATATCGCACCCTTTCGGCAAACATCCTCGCATCTGTGTGCCAGGCAGCCGCGGCACGAATCCGTAACTTCGTATCCGCCCATGGGACACTCGTCACAGGCGGTTTCGATAACCTCGATTACATTCGGGTTTTCATCGTCTCCGCCCATGGCAATTTTCACCCTGTCGGCAAGAATGGCGCGTTCTTTATACACGCAGCAGCGCATGGTGGGCGTAGTGCCCGGAATGATGCGCTTCGGAATATCGGAAATATTTTTGTAAAGCGTACCCTTCCATGCTTCTCTTGCCACCTCTCTTAAGACCTTATATTTAATATACTGGACTTTAGTGTCAAATTTTCTCATGCCCTCACTCCTCTACGAAACACTATTTCACTTTCGGCATAACCGTTTCTTCAAAGAATTTAACGGCGGTTTCCGGCATAACGCGGTAGTCTTCTCCGTCAACCGACACCGAAACACCCTCTTTGCTGCATCTGCGCATGCAAAATGCGGCTTCGAATTTTATTTTATCGTGAAGGTCATGTTCCTCTATCATATGGCGGAATGAAGCAATTACATTCCTTGCGCCGTTTAAATGGCATGCGCTTCCGATGCAAACACGCAGTTCTGTCATTATTTTTTATCCCCCTTTACGTAATCAACATGCAGAAGCTTATGAACCTTGCCTTTTATGATATCACTGTAAAGAGAATCTATAATCGGGTTTTCCTCTGCTCGTCTTATGCTTAAAAGTCTGTCTGCGTCATAAAGGCCGCGGCCGCGCTCCGCGCGCTCTTCAGCCATTGCAAACGGCTGACCGCCGCCGCAGATACATCCGCCGGGGCATGCCATAACCTCGATAAAGTCAAACTTTTCGCCGTTTTTCATTCTCTTTATAACGCTTTCGGCGTTGTTAAGACCGCTTACAACCGCAATATGAAGATTTTTGTCGCCGTATGTAAGGTCAAATTCTTTAACGCCGTCCATTCCGCGCTGACCGGAGTTTGCAACCGTCATCAGCGCCGAACGTGATTTGTTTGAAACCACACGGCGCAAAACGGCTTCCGTAACACCGCCCGTAACACCGAATATAAGTCCCGCACCCGAGATTGTGCCGAAAGGCATATCTATGGCTTCGGGTTCAAGTTCGGAAAATACAATTCCCGATTCTTTTATCATGCGGATAAGCTCCTGAGTTGTTAAAACCGCGTCAACATTCGGTACGCCGTCTTCTTTAAACTCATCCCTCGCCGCCTCAAATTTTTTGCCTGTGCACGGCATAACGGCAACATGGAACATTTTCTTTGAAGCCTTCGCGCTCTGATCCTTTATTAGAGACGCGAACATCTGCATGGGAGAGCGGCATGTTGAAATGTTTGGCAGAAGCTCCGGATGCTTTTTCTCGCAATACTGTATCCAACCCGGACAGCAGGATGTAATAAGAGGCATTGCCCCTCCGTTTTCGAGTCTTCCGAGAAATTCTTCCGATTCCTCCAAAACCGTGAGGTCTGCGCCCAAAGTCGTGTCATACACCTCGTCAAAGCCTATGCGGCGCAAAGCGGCAACAATTTTGCCCATAACATTTTCGCCGTCTTTTACCCCAAGCTCACGCCCGAGCGCCACGCGCACCGCAGGCGCCACCTGAACGCTTGTCTTAACCCCGGGGTCTGAAATCGCCTTCCACACGGGAGCCATGCTGTTTTTAACCACAATCGCGCCCGTGGGACACACAACCGCGCACTGACCGCAGCCAACGCACGGGGATTCCGCAAGCGGTTTGCCGAACGCTGTGCTTATCTCCATCTTCGAGCCGCGGAACGCAAAATCTATTGCGCCCACATTCTGCACCTCGTTGCACATTCTCACGCAGTCACCGCAAAGAATACATTTGCCGTTGTCTCTTGTTATGCAAAGAGACGAAGTGTCTTCATCCTTCCTCGACTTTGCCGAGTTCGGAAAGCGAACGCCTTCTATATTAAATCTCATTGCCAGATCCTGAAGCTTGCAGCTGGTATTGTTTTCGCACGTTGTACAGTCTCTGCAATGGTTCGCCAAAACAAGTTCCAGAATATTTTTGCGGTATTTTCTGAGTCTTTCCGTGTTTGTCTTTATAACCATTCCGGCGCGGGGAGGAGTTGAACACGCCGCGTCAAGACCGCCGCGCTCGTTCTCCACCATGCACATACGGCAGGCGCCGTATACGGAAAGGTCGGAGTGGTAACAGAATGTGGGAAGCTTTATGCCCGCTTTTCTGATTACCTCCAATATATTTTTCTCGTCTGTTATTTCAACCGGTATCCCGTCCACCGTCATATACTGTCTTTCGTTCACTCTTAACCCTCCTTTATTGCATGGAATGCACACGCCGTTATGCAGCTGCCGCAGCGGATACACTTTGAAAGGTCTATCTCAAACGGCTCTTTAATCTTTCCGCTTATTGCCTGAACCGGGCATTGGCGCGCACACTTTGAACATCCCTTGCAAAGCTCGGGGTCAATTGATATTGTCTTAAGCTTCTGACAGGCTCCCGCAGGACATTTCTTATCATATATATGCGCTTCGTATTCGTTTCTGAAGTTCTTTATTGTGCTTATAACGGGCTTGGATGCGGATTTTCCGAGACCGCACAGCGCCGTTGCCGAAATCGTCTCGGCAAGCTCGGACAGAAGCTCTATATCTCCGTCTTTGCCCTCTCCCGCAACTATTCTCTCCAGTATCTCAAGCATGCGCTTTGTGCCTTCTCTGCACGGGATACACTTGCCGCATGACTCGTTCTGCGTAAAATGCATGAAAAATCTCGCAACTTCAACCATGCATGTGTCCGAATCCATAACAACAAGTCCGCCCGAGCCTATCATTGCGCCGACTTTTTTAAGAGTGTCAAAATCAAGCGGCAAATCAAGATGTTCCTTTGTAAGACATGCGCCCGAAGGACCGCCTATCTGAACAGCTTTAAATTCACCGCCGCCGCGCATGCCGCCGCCGATATCAAATATGATTTTCCTCAAGGTTGTTCCCATCGGAACCTCAATGAGACCCGTGTTGCTTATATTTCCCGTAAGCGCAAACGCTTTTGTGCCGGAGCTGTTTTCCGAACCTATGGAGAGGAACCAGTCGGCTCCCTTTGTTATAATCGAAGGAACATTTGCATACGTTTCGACGTTATTCAAAACCGTGGGTTTATCGAAAAGACCGTGCTCAACCGTGCGCGGCGGCTTAACGCGCGGAAAACCGCGCTTGCCTTCTATAGATGCCGTAAGAGCGCTTCCTTCGCCGCACACAAATGCGCCTGCGCCGCGGTTTATATGCATACGGAACGAAAATCCCGTGCCCAGAATATTATCGCCCAAAAGTCCGAGCTCCTCTGACTGTGCTATTGCGTTTTTAAGTCGCTGCACAGCCAGCGGATATTCTGCACGCACATAAATATATCCTTCGCTTGCGCCGCAGGCAACGCCCGCAATCATCATTCCTTCAAGCATACGGTGGGGGTCGCCCTCCATTATGCTTCTGTCCATAAACGCGCCGGGGTCGCCCTCGTCTCCGTTGCAGACAACATATTTCTGCGGCTCGCTCTGTGCCTTAACCTGTGCCAACTTTCTGCCTGCCGGAAATCCTCCGCCCCCTCTGCCGCGCAGATTTGATTTGCTTATCTCGTCAACAATCTCGTCTCCCGTCATGTCAAACAGCGCTTTTTCAAAAGCGGAATATCCGCCAATTGCAATGTACTCGCTCACGGAATCAGCGTCAATTTTGCCGCAGTGCTCCAAAACAACGCGCGTCTGCTGTTTGTAAAAAGGGATATCATCCTGTTTTTCGTAAACCTTGCCGTCTTTTTTATAAACAAGCCTGTCTATACATTCTCCGGCTTTAACTGTTTTTTCAATTATTTCTTCACAGTCTTCAAGCTTTACTTTTGTGTAAAGCCAGCCCTGCGGCTCTATCCTGAGCAGAGGCCCCATTTCGCAGAAGCCGTGGCAGCCGCTCTTTTTAAGTCCGACGCTGCCGTCATGAGGTTCTTTTTGAAGCTCCACTTCAACCCCGATACCCTGCTGCTCCAAAAGCTCTTTTAATCTGCCGTGAATCTTAAGCGATCCGCCCGCAACGCAGCCTGTTCCGCCGCACACAATAAGCTTTTTTGACTGTGCCTCGTAAGCTGCCGCGGCAGCCTTGCGGAATTTCTTCAGTTCTTCTCTGTTTTTAATCATTTGCCGCCTCCTCCCTGAGCTGCTTTAAAAGCTCCGAAGCCTTGTCGGGAGTCATTGCCGGATGAACCTCTTCGTTTACCATAAGCACCGGCGCAAGTCCGCAGGCGCCGAGGCACGAAACGGTTTCAAGCGTAAAAAGAAGGTCATCCGTCGTCTTTTTCTCCGCCGTGAGGTTCAGCTCTTTGCGCATACGATCCAGAATAGGAATCGAGCCGCGCACGTGACAGGCGGTTCCGTCACATATTCTTATAACGTATTTGCCCTTGGGCTCCAACGAAAAATTCTCGTAAAACGTTGCAACGCTGTATATGCGCGCCTCGCTCATTCCGAGCTTTTCGGCTATATACGGGAATACCTCGCGCGGCAGATAGTGATAATGCTCCTGAATTTCCTGCAAAATCGCAATTATCGCACGCGGTTTACTGTCATGTGCGGCAAGTATACCGTCTGTCACCGCAAAATCAAATGATTCACTCATTTAATTTCTCCTCTCTTTTTCTGTCGTTTATTTTGATAGATAATCGTCTATAGCTTTTGCCGCATTTTTTCCGGCGCCCATCGCAAGAATTACCGTTGCGGCGCCCGTTACGGCGTCACCGCCGGCATATACGCCTTCGCGTGACGTAAGGCCTGTTTCTTCCTCGGTTATAATTCCGCCCCATTTTTGTGTTTCAAGTCCCTTTGTTGTATTTTTGATAAGCGGATTCGGTGAAGTGCCCAAAGCCATTATTACACAGTCAACATCCATTGTAAATTCGCTTCCCGGGATTTTAACGGGTCTTCTGCGTCCCTTCTCGTCAGGCTCTCCAAGCTCCATTTTTATGCACTCAATAGCTGTAACAAAGCCGTTTTTCGGATCTCTCGGGTCATCGGGATTTTTGTAACCCATGATGCGCACGGGGTTTGTGAGAAGCTTAAAGTCTATGCCCTCCTCCTGCGCATGCTCAACCTCTTCGCGTCTTGCCGGAAGTTCTTCCATAGAGCGGCGGTATACAATGCTTACATCGGCGCCGAGTCTCAGAGCCGTACGCGCAGCGTCCATAGCAACGTTTCCGCCGCCGACAACAACAACCTTGCCGCCTTTCATAATCGGCGTGTCGCTGTCATCTCTGTACGCCTTCATAAGATTGCTTCTTGTTAAAAACTCGTTTGCCGAGTATACGCCCTTGAGCGATTCGCCTTCGATTCCCATAAACTTCGGAAGTCCGGCGCCGGAACCTATGAAAACAGCTTCAAAGCCATCGTCAAAAAGCTCGTCTATTGTCAGGGTTTTGCCTATAACAACGTTTGTTTCAAAGTCAACACCCAGCGCTTTGAGTCCTTCAATTTCCTTAGCCACTATAGACTTCGGAAGTCTGAATTCCGGAATGCCGTAAACAAGCACACCGCCGGCTGTGTGGAGCGCTTCGAAAACCGTTACTTTATAGCCTTTTTTAGCCAGATCGCCGGCACATGTAAGTCCCGAGGGACCCGAGCCCACAACCGCCACGCGGTGACCGTTCGATTCGGGTTTTACAGCTTCGGCATCTGAATTTTCATTGTGCCAATCCGCAACAAAACGCTCGAGTCTGCCGATTCCCACAGGCTCAAACTTTATGCCGAGCGTACATTTGCTCTCGCACTGCGACTCCTGCGGGCAAACTCTGCCGCAGACCGCAGGAAGTGATGAAGAAAGGGAAATAACATCGTATGCTCCCTCAAAGTCGCCTTCTTTTATGCGGCTTATAAATCCGGGAATATCTATATTTACGGGGCAGCCGCCTATGCAAGGCTTATTCTTGCAGTTTAAGCAGCGCTGCGCTTCGTTTACGGCAACTTCGCTGCTGTAACCCAATGCAACTTCGTTAAAATTTTTCGCCCTTGCGCCCGGGTCCTGTACGGGCATTTCATTTTTCTTCGGTTCTATTGCCATTTTAAGTTTCCTCCTTTAAGCATTTTTGAACAGATTACATGTCTTTTCATGTTCGCGGCGCTCAAAATCGAAATACATTCTGCCGCGCGACATAGCCTCGTCAAAGTCAATTTCGTATCCGTTAAAATCGGGTCCGTCAACACACGCAAACTTTGTTATCTTCTCGCCGTCACGGTTCAGAGTGAGGCGGCAGCCGCCGCACATTCCCGTACCGTCAATCATAATCGGGTTCATAGAAACCGTAACGGGTATATCAAACGGTTTCGCCGCCGCCACAACAAACTTCATCATGATAAGCGGACCTATTGTGATTATCATGTCAAACTTTTCGCCCGCTTCAAGCATTTCTTTAAGCGGAACGGTAACGTTTCCGTGTCTGCCGTACGAGCCGTCGTCCGTCATAAGAACAAGTTTATCGGAATACGCCTTAAACTCGTCCTCCAAAATTACTATATCCTTGCTGCGGAAGCCTATTATGCTTGTAACCTCCGCCCCCATTTCATGAAGCGCCTCGGCTATGGGCATTGCAATGGCGCAGCCTACGCCGCCGCCCACGATACAGGCTTTTTTGATTCCGTCAAGACGCGTTGCCGTGCCGAGAGGCCCTACAAAGTCGGCTATATATTCACCTTCTTTTTTATGGTTTAGCTTT
Source organism: uncultured Eubacteriales bacterium (assembly GCA_900552775.1). Classification (GTDB taxonomy): domain Bacteria; phylum Bacillota; class Clostridia; order UMGS1883; family UMGS1540; genus CALCLY01. Next base: position 22,719 of record USAP01000001.1, read on the forward strand.
TCCGTTGTCGCACCGACTATCTGGAAGATAATCTTAACCGTGCCCTCCCCGGGATTGCAGCCTGCAACCGTCAGCGGAATTCTTTCTCCTTCTTCGTCAACGCGCAGAATGATAAACTGTCCGGGTTTTGCTTTTTTCGCTACCAGCGGCGCTTCGATTTCCATCTGCGTAACAGTGGGGTTGAGCGATGCTTTTCTTACAATTTTGTACATTGTTTCAAGATACTCCTTTCAAACACGGGAAATACGGCAAAACCGTTTTACCCTTTTTATATTAAAAATAGCTTACTTTAACTTTTTTTCCCATTTGCCTAAGGCAATCGGAAAGTTCTTTTACAAGATTCATTTTAATGCTGAAATTTATCGGCAGCTCGGGATTTTGATGAGCGGGGTTTATTGCTCTGCCGACAAAGAAATTAATATCCGTGGCTTCCTCGAAAAGCATGCGCGAGATAAGCGATGCGCCGTCTTTCTTATAGCCCCAGTCGGTGTAGCTTTCGTTGCTTTTTAAATAATCCTTTGCGTATTCCAGCACTTTATTTATAGTGATAACGCCCTCCGTCACCAAATCGACTCCGTCTATTTCGGCAGTCGGAGGTACGTCCGCACTTTCAAAAACAAGACTTGGACGAATTTCTTTATGCAGATATTTCGCGGCAATTGTTGAGGTTGTTCCTCCGCACACGATGTGCTTTCCCTCTTTTGAGAAAAAGAGCGACATCATTCGGTTTGCATCGTCACGGTTTGCCGGCGGACCGAAAAGAAGATTGACAGGCTCTCTGCGCCGTATTTTCACAACGCATGCCGTAGCGTCGTCTCCGGGTTTTTCGCCGTACAGCCTGAAGCACTCGTCCACAAGGATTGTGGCAAGAGTCTTTGCCGTAAATCCGCCGTAAGTCAGCGGCTCCAGAAATTTCGTAATATCTTCGCGTTTCCAGCCGAAATTATACGCCGTGCCTATACCGGCATGAGGGCAGCCGTCGCTCATGGCAACAAAAATATCGTTTTCGCGCAAATCTATCACGGATTTATAAAGCGTTTTTCCGCCGACAACCATTTCCTCCGCTTTATACTCGCAGTTTTTATTGTCTCGGAAAAAAATTATATGCGGATTGTCATATTGAATGAGCTCCGCCTTTTCATTATCGATAAGATGAATTATTGTAAACGTCGAATATGCAACTCCGCGCACGGAGCATATCGGCAGCGTTGCCGCAATGGTTGAAACGCATTCTTCAAGCGCCATGCCCTCAGCCATCATTGTGGAAATAATCTTGGACGTGAGCGTAGACAAAATGCTTGCCTTAACGCCGCTCCCGAGCCCGTCCGCCAAGACTATGACGGGGGATGTTTCGCTTTGCTCGACAATGTCCACATGGTCTCCGCAGAGCTGCTCACCGTAATGATTTATGCTTTTATATCCGATATCGGCGCACAAATTATTCATCTGCTATAGTCTCCTTTAACTTCGTGAGGGCAATTTTCGTTTCCGCCGCCGTCTCACCCAAAAGCGACGCGATTTCCTGAACTATTCTCATCTGCTTATCCACAACCTTGTCGGCAATTTCAACCGTTTGTCTGCCGACGCTTTCTTTTCTCTCACGCGCTTTTTCTTCTTCCGTAATATCGCGCATGATGCATATAAGCAGCCTGTAATCCTGGTCGTAGGTTATGGTAACCTCAACGTATTTCCCGTACTCGGCAAGATATAATTTTTTGTTTTTGAGATTCCATCGGCTTTCCAGAACGTCTGTAAAAAGCTTAGGGTCAAGCACGCGCACGATATGGTCTCCCAGTATGTCCGACGCGCTGCGAAGGTTTATAATTTTAAGCGCCGCTTCGTTAATCTGCTGCACCTCGAGCATCTCGTTTAAAACTATAAGTCCGTTAGGGGTGTTTCGTACAATGTTGTCGGAAAAGCTTTCCGCTTTGTCTTTAAGATACGGCAGACACATTGAAACCTCCGCCTTGCCCTGGTATATCGCCACCGCCTTCTCGCGGCAGGTGTTGTAGCCGCACGAGCCGCAGTTTAATTCGTCGGACGGCTTGTATTTGCCCATTTTATGAAGTATTTCGGTTATCTCTTCCTCTGTGGGATCCTGAAGTTTTTTTTCTATAACCGAAAACGTCTTTTTGATTTCGAGACTGTCCGGCTGCTCAACCCTAAAATCCCGCGAACCGGCAAATTCCGCAACCACCATGTAGTCTTTTACCGGCGAATGGTGGAATTTTTCCATAACAGGTCCGCCTACGCAGCTGCCGGTGCATGCCGACATCTCTATAAAGCACTTGTGAATTTTTCCGTTTTCTATGTCGCGCAGCGCCGCCATACAGTTTTCAACACCGTCTATCGCCATATAGGTATAACCCTCGGCGTCCTGCGCCATTGTTTTTAAAATTCCGCCCGTTGTCGGGAAAAAGCGTGCGCGGCTCTCTTCCTCATGTTCGTTTTCGGGCTCAATCTCTATTTTTTCTTCTTTAAACCACTTTGTCAGTTCGTCAAAAGTCAAAACCGCGTCAACAATTCCCTCGTAATACTCCGCCTCGTCTTTTTTGGCAACGCACGGACCTATAAACACGGTTTTTGCGTTTTTATCACGCTTTTTAAGTTCTATGCAGTGCGCCTGCATCGGAGACAGCACGTTTGCAAGATACGGCAGCTCCTTCGGAAAATATTTCTGCACCAGAAGGTTAACCGAATGGCAGCAGGAGGATATCACGATATCCCTTTTATCTTCGCGCAGCATTCTTTCATATTCGTTTTTAACTATTGTTGCGCCGACGGCGGTTTCCTCCGCGTCCGCAAAGCCGAGTTTTTTAAGTGCGGCGCGCATGGAGTTTATCCCGGCGCCCTCATAGTTTGCCACAAACGAGGGCGCAAGACTGACATATACCGGGTCGCCGCTTTTCAAAAGCACACGCACCTTTTCCGTCTCGTCAACAATCTGTTTTGCATTCTGCGGACAGACAACAAAGCAGTGTCCGCAAAGGATACATTCGTTGCTTATTATATACGCCTGATTGCCCGAAAATCTAATTGATTTTACGGGGCAGTGACGTATGCATTTATAGCAGTTCCTGCAGTTTGATTTTTTAAGCGTAAGACAGTCGGACATAGCTTTTCCTCCCCTAATTTCGGAATTTTAACACATTTTCGTTTAACGCCGCAAAAGCGTGCCGAAAATTCGACACGCTTCACAAAGCGTCCTATTTAAGTTTATTTAAAATATTTTCTTTAAAAAAAGCTTCTACATCATCGGGCGATACGGAATAAAACTCATTATCCGCCGTAACGCATACTCCCTGTCTGCATTTTCCCATACAAAACGATCCGGATAGTTCAACTTTATCACTCAAGCCGTTTTCGGAAATGAGACTCTGCATTTTTTCAACAACTTTTCTCGAACCTTTTATATGACAGGAGGAGCCGATACATACAGTAACTTTCATACCAATACCTCCGGTATAAAATTATTCATATGTGTATGTGCCATGTTTTTGCCCTTCTAATATATATTCGGAATTTATATTTGTTTTCCTTCCGTCCTGTTTAAATTTTTTATTCTATTATGCATTTTCGCGCATTTTGTCAAGTTTTATATTTCTGAAATAAAGAGCAACATCAATTGAAATCATAATAAGGTTCAGCACATAGAAGAAAAAGCTCAGGAAAAATACAAAACCGCTTGAGCCCTGTGCCGTCTGTATAGCCTTGCGCACTATTCCGAACACATATCCCAAAAGCAGAAAAAGCTCAAAAAACAGGCTTTTTCCCTTTGCTGTACGTGAAATATATGACTTTCTTATTGAAATCGGCCACGAAAGACCGAAGCAAAGAATTGTCATAGCTTCAAGAAAATCCAACATAAAAGTTCTCCTTTTTTTATGCGGAGCAAAAAAAATCCGGTCAAAGCCATTGCCAAAGGAGCAATTTAAAATCTCTCCTTTGGCAATGCTTAAAACCACCGCTTTTGCCGCCGCCTATTATTTTTGTCTCCTGTAATCGGGCAAGAGTTTTGGTGAAACAGCGTCTGTCTTTATTCCTGCCGCTTCTCTCTCGCTGTCAAACTTATTTATATGCGAAAGCGTGAGCTCACCCGGGGTTGTCTCCTTGGCTCTTGCAGCCGCATTTATTCCGGCATTTCTGCCGAAAACGATAATATCGAGAAGCGAGTTGCCCATAAGTCTGTTTCTGCCGTGGATTCCTCCGACAGCCTCGCCCGCAACAAAGAGGTTATGCACATTTGTTGTCTCGCCGTTTACGTCTATATCAAGACCGCCGTTCTGGTAATGCAATGTGGGGTAAACCAAAATGGGTTCTTTTCTGATATCTATTCCGAAGCTTAAGAACATACGCATCATTGCCGGAATACGCTTTTCGATTGTGCCTTCGCCGCCGATTTCTTCAATCATCGGAGTGTCAAGCCATACTGCCTTGCCGCTTCCCGTGTCAACGCCTTCTCCTCTGTCGGAGCATTCTCTTATTATTGAAGCCGCCGAAACATCACGCGTTTCGAGAGGGTGCATAAACACCTTTCCGTCACGGTTTATAAGCTTTGCGCCCAAAGAACGAACTTTTTCCGTTACCAGTGCGCCGAAAATCTGCTGAGGGAAAGCCGCGCCCGTGGGGTGATACTGAAGGGTGTCGGCATAAAGAAGCTTTGCTCCCGCTCTGTAGCCGAGAACAAGTCCGTCAGCCGTTGCGCCGTAGTGGTTTGAGGTCGGGAAGCCCTGATAGTGCATTCTTCCCGCGCCGCCCGTTGCTATAATAACGGTTTTTGCCTTTGCAACCATGAGCTCTTGCGTTTCCATATTCATAAGCACTGCGCCTGCCGCATTGCCGTTTTCGTCGAGAATAAGCTCTATTGCAGCCGTGAAGTCAACAACCGGAATACCTCGGTTTATAACCTCGTCGCGCAGCGTTCTCATTATCTCAGCGCCGGAATAGTCCTTTGCCGCATGCATTCTCTTTCTTGAAGTTCCGCCTCCGTGAGTTGTGATCATGGTTCCGTCTTCGGCTTTGTCAAACTCAACGCCGAGTTCGTTAAGCCATTTTATGGCGCCCGGTGCGTCGCACACAAGCTTTGCCAAAAGATCGCGCTTTGCGGCAAAATGTCCGCCGCCGAAAGCGTCGAGAAAATGTATTGCCGGAGAATCGTTCTCTTTGTCCGCCGCCTGAATTCCGCCTTCCGCCATCATTGTATTTGCATCGCCTATGCGCAGCTTTGTAACAATCATAGCCTTGGCGCCTGCGTTATCCGCCTCTATTGCAGCCGAAGCACCGGCTCCGCCGCCGCCTATAATAAGTACGTCAACATCGTATGCCACGTTTTTGAGATCTACATCCTCAGCCTTTATTCTGCTGTGAGCCTCAAGCATTGCGCAAAGCTCGTGCGGAACTTTTTCGCCCTTGTTGGGGCCTATGGAAAGCTCTGAAAATTCGCTCTTTTTATAGTCGGGATGATATGCTGCAAGCAAATCGTCCTTCTCCTTTGCGGTCATACGTTTGGGCTCGTAAGCTATATTCTCTTTTCTTGCCGCCTCAACCGCTTTAAGTGATTCCTGAAATTCCTGTGAATACATATTACCCCTCCTTACTTCTCTATTTCTCTGTTGTTGTAAAGCTCAGAAAGTTCTTCAACGGGTTTGCCCATGAGATTTTCTATAAGCTCTTTGAATGTGCCGTCTTCGATTTCTTTTACGCGTTTTGTAAGATGCTTGCTTTCGGGCGCAAGATATTTTCCGTTTAATCTGCGCGCAAGCATTGCAACCTGCGGATGCGAAATTCCCGCCGGGCATCTTGAAGAACATACGCCGCACATAACGCAGTCGAAGGACTCCTCGGCGCATTTTTCAAACTCTCCGCGCTGAGCGTATGCTATATACTGCATAACGTTAAGGCTCTGCGTGCAGCTCTTTGTGCAGGCGTTGCAGCCCACGCAAGCGTAAATCTCGGGGTAAAGCTGCATCATAATCTGCTCTGTGGGTTTTATTTTTTCTATGTCGTAAACCTCTTTTACAAGCGGGAAAAACGGAAGGGTTGCAACGTACATATCGTTTTCAACCTTCGTCTGACATGCCAGACAAGTCTTAAGCTCCTTTTCTCCTTTTATGCGGTATATTGTCGCACAGGCTCCGCAGAAACCGTTTCTGCAGCCGCAGCCTCTGACAAGCTGATAACCCGCGTATTCCATAGCGCGCATAATCGTAAGCTCTGCCGGAACGCTGTATTTCTTGCCAAAGAGATAAACATTTACCATTTTATCCATATCACGTTACTCCTCTCAAAAATTAATATTCATTCGGCAGCTCATCAAGCTCATCGCAGCGGAAAACAGGTCCGTCTTTGCAAACGTATTTTGAACCTATGTTGCATCTTCCGCATTTTCCGATGCCGCATTTCATGCGCAGCTCCATGGTTGTATAAATCTGAGTTTTGTCAAACCCGAGCTCCTGCAGCCCGGCAAGCGTAAATTTAATCATTATCGGCGGTCCGCACAAAATTGCGGTTTTGTCGGTTGTGAATCCGAGTTCTTTAACGTAGTTCGGAACAAAGCCGACATGACCGTCCCACTCCGGCTGCGGATTATCTATCGTAAGATGCACCGAAACGCCGGCGTCGTTTGACCACTCTGTGATTATTTCGTTATAGTCCACCAGATCCTGCATACTGCGCGAGCCGTATACAATATCTATTTTTCCGTATCTGTCGCGGTAGTGGCGGCAGTAATTTATAACCGAGCGCAGCGGTGCAAGACCGATACCGCCGGCTATAAAGAGCATATCCTGTCCGGCAAACGCAGTGTCAACCGGAAACGCGTTTCCGTAGGGTCCGCGGATGGTTATCTGCTGACCCACTTCCATCGAGTGAAGCCACTGTGTAACACAGCCGCATTTTTTTATTGAAAACTCCATAAACTCTTCATTTGTGGGCGATGAGGTTATGGAAAACATTGCTTCTCCCACACCCGGTATAGAAAGCATTGCGCACTGACCGGGTTTATGCTCGAAAGCCTTTTTCCCGTCGGGGGTTACAACGCGGAAGGTTTTAACATCCGGCGTATCTATTCTTATATCCGTCACAACGCCCACCGTGGGCATGAGCGGTTCTCTGATTTCAGCCATTATCCTTACCTCCCAGTTTCTTCATAACCTTAACAATATTCATCTGAATCGGGCATTTTGCCAGACATCTTCCGCAGCCTACGCAGGAGAACATGCCGTCGTTATTTGTCGGGAAATACACAAGCTTATGCATAAATCTCTGACGGAAGCGCTCAAGCTGCGTGAGTCTGGGCTGACCTGCGGACATTTTCGTAAAGTCCGAATACATACATGAATCCCAGCAGCGGAAACGTTTTATTCCGTGACCGGTATTAAAGTCTTTTATATCATAGCACTGGCATGTGGGGCATACAAAAGTACACGTTCCGCAGCCGAGGCAGTTTCCGGAAAGCTCTTTCCACTCGGGCGCACCGAAAAATTCTTGGGTTTTGTCCTTGCCGAACTTATCTGCCGAAAGATTTGCAAGCGGCAGCTTTTCAAAACGCTCATGCGTTTCTTTTTTCTGTTTTTCGGTTTCGGCGCCGTCCGATTCCTCACCGAGTGCGGCAATGCTCTTTATAAGCTTTTCGCCTTTGTCGGTTTTGGCTTCCATGTAAAGCGCGGAAGCGGTTTTATGGCAAACAACATCTCCCTCGGGTTCCGCCGCGTCTATTCCGAACGTTTTGCAGAAGCACGTCTCAACGGGCTTTGTGCATGCAAGCGATATTATAACGCCGTGGTCGCGGCGGTTTTTATAATACGTGTCCACGGGATCTGCCAGGAACACGCGGTCAAGCACGTCAAAGCTTTTTACATCGCACGCGCGCACTCCGAAAACCACAAAATTTTCGCTTTCGCTGCGCGTATCGATAATTTCTATATTTTTTCCTTCAACCTTAAAGTCCATAAGGTTCTCCGTCTGCGGAAAGAAGAAATCCTTTGCGCTTCTGACAGTGTTCAAAGCATCGGAAAGCTTTTTTCCCTCCTCCCACTTTTCAAACCTTGCGCCGCCCTTCCCGTCAACGGGCATATAAAGCGTCATATCGGCGGCAATTTTTGCAAACATATTATCAATTTTATCAATCGATATTTTAAGCATTGTCGTCACCTCTCTTTACAGCCTCATCGGGTTCGGCGTCATCTACGGTGTAATTTACTATCGGAGCGCGGCTTCCGACTTCCGCTCCAGCCTGATAGTCTCCGTAAAGCTCGTCTATATCTTTTATAAATTTGCGGTTTAAAAGATGGAGCGGTATGTGCTGCGGACATACGCGCGAGCACTCTCCGCAGTCGGTGCATCTTCCGGCAACGTGGAATGCGCGGATGATGTGGAACATCTTTTCTTCAAATTCCGTTGAAGGCGCTTTGTTTTCAACGCCCGAATCCGGATTGTCAAAAACACATTTTTCACATGTGCATGCCGGACAAACATCGCGGCAGGCATTGCATCTTATACATCTTGAAAGCTCACCCTGCCAGAAGGCAAAGCGCTCGTCCGAAGACATTTTTTCGATTTTTGCAACCTCGTCAAACCTTGCGGAGTCAAGCACTTCTCCGTCCTCTCCCAAAAGTTCGTCATAAGCCACATGTTTTTTGGACTTGCAGTTTACGCATCTTTCTGCCAAAAGCTCTTCGCGCGGCACTTTAACGTCCCCGTCAAAAAGCGTGTGAAGCACTGCATTTTCGCCTTCAAAAGACACGTCCGAAAGTCCCTCCGCTTTTTCCTTTGCGCGGTTTATATCAATCATACCGCAGCAGGGAACTCCAACGGCATAAACCTTTTCGCGGTCAAATCTGTGTTCGGTTAAAAGCTGATTAAAGCTGTAAGTATCGCACGGCTTTAAAAACACAAGCACCTTTTTATCGCTTTTAAGCGTTTCCGCAACAAGATATTTTGAAAAGTTTGCGCCGCAGAAGCCGTTCCATACGAAGTCTTCCGCAAGCTCGTCCGCCGAACCGAATACAGACGGCGTAACGTCATAGAAAAATTCACCTTTTCTCCAGCCGAGAACCCTGTCGCAGGTTCCGTCTTCAAGAAGCTTTGAGGCTTTTTCGATGAGAACATCGCGTGTTATTTCCTGCATCTTAAATCCTCCAATCTTTTGTTTCTGCCGAGTTTTGCAACCTTTTCGGCAAAATCATTCATTGTTGCGGCAAATTTTGCGCCCTCTGCCGCGCTGACCCATTCAACGCGCGTACGCTCTCTCTCGATTCCGAGATAGTCGAGCATTGAGAAAAGCAGCGACATACGGCGTCTTGTATAGTAGTTGCCCGAAGTATAGTGGCAGTCACCGGGATGGCAGCCGCATATAATAACTCCGTCCGCCCCTCTGCCGAATGCGCGCAGTATAAACATCGGGTTTACTCTGCACGAGCAGGGTACGCGGATAACTTTAACGTCCGCCGGGTAATTAAGTCTGTTGTTTCCTGCAAGGTCCGCCCCGGCATATGAGCACCAGTTACAGCAGAATGCCACAATAAGCGGCTTATATTCGTTTACTTGCATATTGCGTCCACCTCCGCCATAATTTGTTGATTTGTGAAGCCTTTAAGGTTCATGGCTCCCGACATACACGCAACCGTGCATGCGCCGCAGCCCTGACATACCGCCTCGTTAACAGACGCTACGCGGCGTGCCCTTGTTGTTCTGTCAGGCATTCTGAAATCCTTCACAACATATGTTATCGCGCCGTACGGACATACGTTTTCGCATGTCGAACAGCCGTTACACATCATTTCGTCCGAATGAGCCACACAGGGGTTGCCCGTGAGCTTATCCTTGCACAGAAGACCTATAACCTTTGAAGCAGCGGCTCCCGCCTGAGAAACCGTTTCCGGAATATCTTTGGGGCCCTGGCACGCACCGGAGAGGTACACGCCCGCCGTCGGACTTTCAACGGGACGGAGCTTCGGATGAGCCTCTGTGAAAAAGTCGTTTGTATCCATACTTGCGGTGAGCATTGTAGCAAGCGGACGTGCCGATTTATCCGGCTCTATCGCAGCTGCAAGCACAACAAGATCCGCATCTATATTTATCTGTTTGCCGGCGATGAGATCGGACGCGCGCACTTTAAGCTTTTTGCCGTCCGGCATAACTTTGCCGACCATGCCTTTTATATAGTGAACGCCGTATTCCTCAACCGCGCGGCGGTAAAACTCGTCAAAGTTTTTGCCGGGTGTACGAACATCTATATAGAAAACATAAACGTCTGTGTCGGGGTACTTGTCCCTTGTGAGCATTGCGTGCTTTGCCGTGTACATACAGCAGATTTTGGAGCAGTATTCCTTGCCCTTCTCGGCGCACGCTTCGCATCTTGAACCCACGCACTGAACAAACACTATTGTGTGCGGATGCTCTCCGTCCGAGGGGCGCAGAAGCTTTCCTGCCGTAGGTCCTGCCGCATTTGTAAGTCTTTCGAACTCAAGCGACGTAATTACGTCTTTTGACTGGCTGTACGCATACTCGTCGAATTTCTCCATGGAAATCGGGTTATATCCCGTAGCAACAACAATTGCGCCGTATTTTTCCTTTATATATTCGTCTTTTGCCTTATAGTCTATGGCGCCCGCCGTACATATCTTGGAACAGAGACCGCATTTGCCCGTTTTAAGCATTGTGCAGTAATCGGGGTCGATGGTTGCAACCTTCGGCACAGCCTGAGCAAAAGGAATGTATATGGCGCGTCTTGTGTCCATTCCGAGGTTAAATTCATTGGGGACCTTCTTCTGAGGACATTTTTCAGTACAAGCGCCGCAGCCCGTGCACGCCTCTTCTTTAACAAATCTCGCACGTTTTTTAATCGTCACTTCAAAGTTGCCGACAAAGCCGCCGACCTCCGTAACCTCCGAGTACGAGAAAATTCTTATATTTTCGTTCTGCGCAACGTCAACCATTTTCGGCGTTAATATACACGCCGCACAGTCAAGCGTCGGAAATGTCTTGTCAAGCTGAGCCATTTTGCCGCCTATTGTCGGTTTTGTCTCAACAATGTCAACCGGAAATCCCGCGTCCGCTATGTCAAGCGCCGTCTGGATGCCGGCAATACCGCCGCCTATAACGAGCGCGCGCTTTGTAACGGGGCTTTCTCCCGGTGTTAAGGGTGTGTTTAATTTAACTTTTGCAACAGCGGCTTTTGCCAGAATAACGGCTTTTTCCGTGCCGACGGGCATTTCTTTATGAACCCATGAGCACTGCTCGCGTATGTTTGCAATTTCAACCATATACGGATTTATGCCCGCTGCCGCCGCCGTTTTTCTGAACGTCGCCTCATGCATACGCGGCGAGCACGAACATACCACGATTCCCGTGAGGTTATGCTCCGCTATGGCGTCTTTTATTATGTCCTGTCCCGCTTGGGAACACATATACTGATAATCGGTGGAGAAAACAACCCCCGGCTCATGTTTAAGAGCCTCCGCAACCGATTTAACGTCTACCGTTCCGGCAATATTCGTGCCGCAATGGCAAACAAATACACCTATTCTTTGCATGGCTTGTATCTCCTTTCTACTTCGAGTATTTTCTGAATGCGCTCACAATCGCCTGCTGAGGCATATCCTCATCCGCAATCTCGGGTATGTTGTCTGCCAAAAGATGATTTGCGCCTTTTTCTCTTACTGCAACAAGTCTCACCGCTTCTATAAGCTTAGCCGGCTCCACTCCGCGCGGACATCTCTCAACGCACGCAAAGCATGAGAGGCATTTGTATATCGAATCGGACTTTAAAAGTGCGTCGATATCTCCGGTTTCAACCATATATACAAACTGATGCGGATGATATTCCATCTCGTCGTAGGAAGGACATGTGCCCGAGCATTTGCCGCATCTCATGCACTTTAAGGGATTAACTCCGCTTGTACGCAGAATCTGTTCTTTGATACGTTCCGTTTTACTCTGCATCGTCTTCCTCCTTCACTCCGAGAGCCTCTGCCAAAAGTTCCGTGAAATATACCACGGGTACAGGGCTTTCGTTCTTTACGAGATTGTATTTGCAAAGCGGACAAGCGGTAACAATCGTATCCGCTCCGCCTTTTTGCGCGCTTTCCGTCACGCTGCGGCTCTTCTTTGCCGCGGATTCCGCGTCTTCCAAAGCCACATAGCCGCCGCAGCACTCGTTTCTGAAAGGATATATCACGGGCTCTGCGCCGAGCGCTCTTATAAAGTCCTCCATTATACGGGGATTCTCCGGATCGTCAAGCGCCATTACTTTGCCGGGGCGCAGCAAAAGGCAGCCGTAATATGCCGCGATTTTTCTGCCTGTGAGCGGGTTTTTAACCGCCTCGCGCACCTTGTCAAAGCCTATTTTGTCGCGCAGAAGCTCCAGATAATGACAAACCTCCGCTTCGCCTTCATACGGGGATTCAAAGTCTTTGTCCTGCGCCATGTAATTGTTTACGCGCGCGGTGAAATCCGCATCTGTCCGAATCTGATGATTCGTCTGTTTTATTACGTTATGACAGGCTGAACATACCGTAACGAGGGGGCGCGAATTGTCTCTCGCTTCCTTGAGCGCACGAACGCTTGAAAGCTTTGTGGCAATTTCGTCTCCCGCGCTTACGAATACTCCGCCGCAGCACTGCCAGTTTTCTATCTCACAGAGCTCTGCGCCGAGAATCTCGGCGCAGCGGCGAGCGTAGAAATCAAGCTTTTTTGCTTTTGTGCGGAGGGTACAGCCCGGAAAATAACTGACCTTCATTTGTTTTACCTCCATTTTTACACCATTTGCTCGGGGTGGAACACCTCGTCAAATTTCTCTGCCGTAAGGAAACCGAGCTCAACACAGGCTTCCTTCAAAGATATATTGTCCTTATACGCTTTTTTTGCGGTTTTTGCAGCGTTTTCATATCCGATATACGGATTGAGCGCCGTAACAAGCATAAGCGAATTATAAAGATTGTGATGCATTTTTTCCTTGTTTGCCTTTATGCCGACTGCGCAGTTTTTGTTGAAGGACACTATAGCCTCCGCCAAAAGCCTTGCCGACTGCAAAAAGTTATAAGCCGCAACGGGCATGAACACGTTAAGCTCAAAGTTGCCCTGCGATGCCGCAATGCTTATCGCCGTGTCGTTGCCCATAACCTGAACCGCTACCATTGTAACCGCCTCGCACTGCGTGGGGTTAACCTTGCCCGGCATAATCGAGGAGCCCGGCTCGTTTTCGGGAATAAATATCTCTCCGAGACCGTCTCTGGGGCCGGACGCCAGCCATCTTATATCGTTTGCTATTTTAAGCATATCGCACGCTGTGGCTTTGATTGCTCCGTGTGCGAACACAATCTCGTCTTTTGATGTGAGCGCGTGGAACTTGTTTGCAGCCGTAACAAACGGTTTGCCCGTTAAAAGCTCAACTTTTTTTGCCACAAGCTCCGAAAAGCCTTTCGGCGCGTTAAGACCCGTGCCGACAGCCGTGCCGCCCAAAGCAAGTTCATACAAAGGCTTCAAAGCCATGTGCAGCAGCTCTGCGTCTCTCTCAAGGCTTGATCTCCAGCCGCTTATCTCCTGGCTGAATTTAATGGGAGTTGCGTCCTGAAGGTGCGTACGCCCCGATTTAACTATGCCTTCGTTCTCTTCCTCGAGCTTTTTAAATGTTTCTATAAGCGTTTCTACAGCCGGAAGAAGCTTGTCCTCTATAGCCGTTACCGCCGAAATATGCATAGCCGTGGGGAAAGTGTCGTTTGAAGACTGGCTCATATTAATATCGTCATTGGGGTGCGCAATTTTTTTGCCCGCTATCTGATTTGCGCGGTTTGCGATAACCTCGTTTGCGTTCATGTTAGACTGCGTTCCCGAACCCGTCTGCCATACGACAAGCGGAAAATGGGCGTTAAGCTCGCCCGAGATAACCTCATCGCATGCCTTTTCTATTGCCGCAAGTTTTTCATCCGTCATTTTTTCGGGTTTGAGTTCGTGATTTGCAAGTGCGGCAGCTTTCTTTAATATTCCGAAAGCGTGTGTGATTTCGCGCGGCATTGTTTCAATATCCACGCCTATTTCAAAATTCTCATGGCTTCTCTGCGTCTGTGCCGCCCAAAGCTTATCTGCCGGCACCAAAACTTCACCCATGGAATCATGTTCTTTACGGTATTCCATTAAAGCACTCCCTTATATATCAAGATTTTTTATAACTTCTTTAAGCGTTGCTTCACTCTTATGCAGCTTTGCAATCTCTTCTTCCGTAAGCGGAACAAGCACTTTCGAGCGCGCACCGTCTTTTCCGACGATGTTAAGCACACTGAGACAAACATCGTCAACGCCGTATTCGCCGTGCATCAATGTCGAAACCGTCATGGTTGTGTCAATTCCGCCCAAAAGGCATTTAACTATATGACAAACCGAAATGGAAACGGCATAGAAAGTCGCACCCTTGCGCTCTATAACTCTTGCGCCCGATTTGCGCACATACTGCTCGACCTCCTCGTAGCTGAACTCGGGATAAGCCGAATCGGCGCGTGTAATAAGTCTGTCGCAGTCGGCTATCGGAATGTTTGAAATGTTTGCAATCGACCACGGCACAAACGATGAATCACCGTGCTCGCCGTATACGTACGCGTGCACGTTGCCCTGGTTGATATCATAGTACTCGGAAAGTCTCGCTCTTAAGCGCGCCGTATCCAAAATCGTGCCGGAGCCTATGATTCTGTTTTCCGGCAGACCCGACCTTTTGCAGAAAGTATACGTCAGTATATCAACCGGATTACTTACTATAATATAAGTAGCGTCCGGCGCATGCTTTGTGATCTGGGGGATAATCTGTTTCGTGATATTTACGTTTGTCTGCGCAAGCTCAAGTCTCGACTGACCTGCCTTTCTTGCCATACCCGACGTAATTATTACAATATTTGAACCCTCCGCGTCGCGGTAATCGCCCGCGTAAACCGAACAAGCTCCGCAGAAAGGGATGCCCTGTCTTATATCCAGCGCTTCACCCAGAGCCTTTTCGTTGTTAATGTCGATCATAACTATTTCGGAAGCCGTTCCCATAACCGCAAGCGTATACGCTATTGTGGAACCTACGCTTCCGGTTCCGATAATAGAAATCTTATTCATACACACACCTCATTTATTCTTATTTTCTCGACAATATAGTATCATATTGTTAAAGTTTTAGCAATGTTTATTTTTGCATGTCAGATATATCAAAAATGATATATCTGCAAAAAAACGCGCCAAAACGCCGTTTCAGCAGTTGTTCTGATTAGAAGCAACTGCTGAAAACTTTCATTTATTTTAATTGTAAAAGAGAATTTTTATACTTCGCATTATAAAAAATGATATATCGGAAAAATAAGGGAAATCAGCCGAAGACATTTTTTTTGGATTTTCGCAGTTCTTCGAGGAAAATTCTGTCAAGCTGCGTAAGGCGGTATGTTTTTTTTCTTATTATGACATCCTTGCACGACCTTCCGCTGTCGCTGCACGGAATCTGGACAAGTCCGTATCTTTCCGCCGTCTCATGTGACACCGGTGAATCCCATATAAAAGCCTGCGGATTTTTTGATATAAGCTCCAGTCTTCCGGCGCGTTCGTAAACATAGATGCGGCGGCTTGATTTTGTTTCGTCCTCGGGTTTCTTTCTTTCGGAAGTTGCGGATGAGGGCACAAAGGGGTCTGCGTGGGCAATTTCAATATAGTTTTTCACATCTTCGTAACTCACGCTTTTTTTCTCCGCAAGAGGGCTTTTGATGCTGACTATAAGCACATAGTTAAATTCCGCCGCCACTTCATAGGAAAGTTCTTTTTCGGTTAAAAGCTTTCTGTAATATGTGTCAAGATTTTCGGCATAACGGATTATTCCTATCCTGTAGCCGGCTTCGTAAACATTTCTTATGGTTTGGCGCGCATTTGTCTCGGTATAAATTATCTCCGCACTTTTTTCGCGGTTTACGGCAAGCGAAAATTTAACAAAAGCTTCCGATATATATTCGGCGCGCGGCACTGAAGCCGAAAACTTTTTTTTGCCCGGCATATTGCTTTTGAAAATCGCCTCAACCTCGTAAACCTGATTTAAAATATTATTGGCATATACCAAAAAAGTCTCCCCTTCGGGTGTTAGTGACATTCCCTTCGGATTGCGCACAAAAAGCTTAACTCCGAGGGAGCTTTCAAGCTCTTTTATAGAGCGGCTGAGATTCGGCTGATTCACAAGCAGATTTTCCGCCGCTTTATTAATGGAGCCGCACCTTGCCACCTCAAGCGCATATTTCATTTGAAGCATATTCATAAAACATTCTCCGTTTTCAGTCCGTATTGTCTACTTTGAATTTCAAAAGATGTTCCTTAAGCTTGTCAAACGTTTCGGGGCTTATGTCATGCTCTATGCGGCAGCTGTCTTCATACGCGGTTTTTTTGTCAACCCCCAGGGCTATAAGCGCTTTTGCTATAAGTTCATGTCTCTCGTAAACTTTTGAAGCTATCTCCATTCCCTTGTCGGTGAGGTTTATGGCGCCGTCATGCTCCATTGTTATATACCCTTCCTCACGGAAACCTTTCATCGCCACCGACACACTCGGCTTTGTGAAATTTAAGTGATTGGCAATATCCACGCTGCGCACATTGCCTTTTTCCTTCTTTATCATAAGTATTGCTTCGAGATAGTTTTCCGCCGATTCTTTAATTATCATACTTCTACCCTCTGATTAGTTTTTCTTACAGTATATCACATTAAACCGCGTATGTCAAATATCTAAAAACCATTCTTTGCACAAAGCAAGCCCAAAATGAAACATCTTCTCTATTCAAATTTACAAATTTTAAAAAAATTTTTAAAAGCTATTGACACGCAGAGTTAGTTATGCTAAACTAACAGTAAAAGGTTAGCATTGGCTAACCAAAAAAATGTCTATCGGTTAGACCCTTCTAACCCGAATGGAGGTTACTTATGATGCCGCTCAGCTTGGCTAATGTGGGAGAAAACAACATAATAAAAAAAATAGGCGGAAACCCGGAGGTTAAAAAGCACCTCGAAAATTTAGGCTTTGTGGTTGGCGGGAACGTGCAGATTGTAAGTGCGCTCGGCGGAAACGTTATAGTCAACGTAAAGGAAGCGCGCGTTGCAATAAGCGAAGAAATGGCACGTAAAATCATGGTTTGAATTTTTTATAAGGAGGAAGAAAAATGCGTACACTGAAACAGGCAAAAATCGGGGAAACGGTTACGGTTGTAAAGCTGCACGGCGAAGGCGCCGTAAAGCGCAGACTTATGGACATGGGTATAACAAAGGGCGTATCCGTTTTCATAAGAAAGGTAGCGCCTTTGGGCGACCCCGTTGAAGTTACCGTCCGCGGCTATGAGCTTTCGCTCAGAAAAGCGGACGCAGAAATGATTGAGGTTGAGTAACATCAGCCCGGAAAGAGAGGAAAAGGTATGAATAATATCAGAATTGCCCTTGCAGGTAACCCAAACAGCGGCAAAACCACACTGTTTAACGCTCTGACAGGTTCAAACCAGTTCGTGGGAAACTGGCCGGGCGTTACCGTAGAGAAAAAAGAAGGAAAACTTAAAAAACATGAAGGCGTAACAATTACAGACCTTCCCGGAATTTATTCGCTTTCTCCGTACACACTGGAGGAAGTTGTTGCGAGAAACTATCTTATAGACGAAAAGCCGGATGCCATCTTAAACATAATAGACGGCACGAACCTTGAGAGAAACCTGTATCTCACAACACAGCTCACCGAGCTCGGTATTCCGGTTGTAATCGCCATCAACATGATGGACGTTGTTAAGAAAAACGGAGACAAAATCAACATAGATGAGCTTTCACGTGAGCTTGGCTGCAAGATAGTTGAGATTTCCGCTCTGCGCGGCGAAGGCGTTATGCAGGCGGCGGAAGAAGCCGTAAAGGCGGCAAAAAACGGCAAAACGGTTCCCATG
This sequence comes from uncultured Eubacteriales bacterium, assembly GCA_900552775.1. Taxonomy (GTDB): domain Bacteria; phylum Bacillota; class Clostridia; order UMGS1883; family UMGS1540; genus CALCLY01. Next base: position 40,635 of record USAP01000001.1, read on the forward strand.
CACACATTCAGCGGTGCCGTTGAGCACGCAATAGCGCATATCGAAGAAGCGGTGCTTCACTCCATGCCGGAAAACGAGCAGAGATGGTACGCTATAAAGATTTTTGAGAGAGATGCAAAAATTCTTGAAAAGCTCAAAATTGACCCCTATGTTATGAAGCACATCGAGGCAGACATCAAAGCTGCCGAGGAAGAGCTTGACGACGATGCCGAAAGCATCATAACAAACGAGCGCTACATATATATCGCTCAGATTATAAAAGGCTGCTACAAGAAGAAAAACACAGGTAAGCTTTCAACCTCGGACAAAATCGACAGAGTTGTTACAAACCGCTGGCTCGGTCTTCCGATTTTCGCGGCTGTAATGTTCCTGGTTTACTACATTTCAATGGTCGGCATAGGCTCTGCCGCAACGGACTGGGCAAACGACGGAGTGTTCGGCGACGGCTGGCACCTCTTTGGTATAGGCACTGCGGAATATGAAGAAGTTGCGGATGAATTTTCCGGCGCTTCCGAAGTTGTAAACGGCTTCATAGAATACGCTGCGGAAAAAGGCGTTGACACGGAAGACATTGAAGCGGCTCTCGACACGGAGTCCGAAGACTTCGACCCTGCTGCCGCAAACGAAGCTTTGTCGGAATTTAAAAATACACTTGAAGAAGAAAACCTTGACGAAGCGACATACACGGTTGTTGACGAAGAAACAATGGCAGACGAAGAAGTTACTTCAAGCCTTGACGATTTTATTGACGCCGAGGAAGTGTATGCAAAATATGACTGCACAGAGCCCGATCCCGCAGATTACGGCTTATGGGTTCCCGGCATACCGGTTCTTATAGAATCGCTTCTCAGCAAAATAAACTGTGCCGATTGGCTTTCGGGCCTTATCTTAGACGGTATAGTAGCCGGCGTGGGTGCGGTTCTCGGATTCGTTCCCCAGATGCTTGTCCTCTTTCTGCTCCTTGCGTTTTTGGAGGCATGCGGCTACATGGCAAGAATCGCGTTCGTGCTTGACAGGATTTTCAGAAAATTCGGTCTTTCGGGCAAATCGTTTATCCCGATGCTCATAGGCACGGGCTGCGGCGTTCCCGGCATTATGGCTTCAAGAACAATTGAAAACGACCGCGACAGAAAAATGACGATCATGACCACAACATTTATCCCCTGCGGCGCAAAGGTTCCGTTTATCGCAATGATTGCCGGCGCTATATTCGGCGGTTCGGCGTGGGTTGCAACATCGGCATACTTCGTAGGTATGGCTGCAATAATCATCTCGGGTATCATGCTTAAGAAAACAAAAATGTTTGCAGGCGATCCCGCTCCGTTTGTTATGGAACTTCCGGCATACCATATGCCCACACTCTTAAACGTACTCCGCAGCATGTGGGAGCGCGGCTGGTCATTCATCAAAAAGGCAGGAACAATCATCACGCTTTCAACAATTCTCGTATGGTTCACATCGTACTTCGGATTTGTTGACGGAAGCTTTACAATGCTCTCCGAAGATCAGCTTGATATGAGTATTCTCGCCGCTGTCGGAAACGCAATAGCGTGGATATTCAAGCCTCTGGGCTGGGGCAACTGGCAGGCTGCCGTGGCTTCAATCACGGGTCTTGTTGCAAAGGAAAACATCGTAGGAACAATGGGTATTCTCTACGGAGCAAACGGCACCGTATACTCCGCTCTGCAGGAAGCCTTCACCCCCATCACGGGCTATTCGTTCCTTGTATTCAACCTCTTGTGTGCACCGTGCTTTGCGGCAATCGGCGCCATAAAGCGTGAGATGAACAATGCAAAATGGACATGGTTTGCCATCGGTTATCAGTGCATATTCGCTTATGCGATTGCACTTATAGTAAACCAGATAGGCGCAATGTTTACGGGCACGGCAAGCGTTTTAGGCGTGGCTGTTGCGGCAATTCTTATAGCCGGTATCATATACATGCTCTTTAAACCGTACAAAGAATCAAATACTTTGAAATATTGATTGAGATTGAGTTTTTCTGGGGCGGCGCAAGCTGCCCTTGAAAACTATCCGAAAATATATTATAATAAATTTGCGCTTAAAAAAGCGGCTGAAGAAGGAGGATTTTCTCATGACATGGCTAATAAACAATATTGGAACCGTGATAACGTTTATAATTCTGGCTGCGGTTATCGTGCTTATAATTTTGCGGATAAAAAAAGACAAAGCGGCAGGAAAATCCTCGTGCGGCTGCAATTGCCGCAACTGTGCACTGCACGGTAAGTGCCACGGCGGGAGGTAATTCGCCGTGAACCATGGATTTGAATCGTTTTTATACGGTCTTACCGCTCTGCTTTTCTGCTCGGCGGTATTTACCATATTATCATATATCAAAAGAAAGTGTAAAAACTACTTGGAAAGGATGAAAAATCATGAAAATTATTGACTGCTTGAAAAACGAAAAATTTCTTTGCTTTGCCGGCGGAGTTCTCGCTGCAACATACGGCGTTAAGGCGCTTAAAAGCGACAAAACGCGCAAAGTCTGCGTAAACGCTCTCGCAAAAGGCATGACGCTGCAAAACGAAGCGCGTGAAGCTTTCAAAAACATGAAAGACGAGGCGGAAGACATCTGCTGTGACGCACGCCGCAAAGCTTCGGAAGCTTCCGAGGAAGCTTAATCTCCGCCAAAGAAGGTATTTACAGTGAAATACAAGATTGTATACGATTCACCCGGCAGAATAAGGCTGCGCTGCGGTTTCGGCGCTTTTGAAAGAGATTGTGAGGATTCGCTCACATCACTTCTCACGGGCATAAGCGGCGTAACCTCTGCCAATGTTTCTTACGAAAACGGAGGTATGCTGATTTATTACACGGGTGATGCGAGAGAAGAAATACTTGACGCCGTATCGTCCCTAAAAGCTTCGGAGCTTACTCCGCAGCCGCCGGATTCCATGCAGATTATAGATGATGAATTTAAAAAAGATTTTTTCGGCATTCTGCGCCAAAGAATACTTTTAAAGCTGTTTCTGCCGCCGGCTTTAAGGCTTCCGCTGACGGTGTGGCGCGCGGTTCCGTTTGTTAAAAAAGGAATTGCCTGTCTCGGAAAAGGCAGACTCGGGGTAGATGTTTTGGACGCTGCTTCAGTTTCGGCGGCGATTTTAAGCGGAAATATTTCCACAGCGTCATCCGTTATGACGCTGCTTAACATATCTGCGCTGCTCGAGGGCTACACACGCAAAAAAGCGAAAAATGCGCTATCCGAAAGTCTTGCGCTTAATATTGACAAGGTTTGGCTTGTAAGCGGAGATGCGGCGGAGCTTACACCGGCTTCCAAAGTGAATATCGGCGATACGGTCCGCGTGCAGAGCGGCAGCATGATTCCGTTTGACGGCGTTGTGAAAGACGGCTCCGCAGGCGTTAATGAGGCTTCTCTCACGGGTGAGGCATTGCCTCAGCTTAAAACATGCGGCATGTCGGTATTTGCCGGAACGGTTATTGAAGAAGGCTCCCTTGATATAGAAGTTTTAAAGCTTCAGAACGACAGCAGGATTCATTCTCTCATAGAGCTTATAGAAAACTCCGAAGACCTCAAAAGCTCCGCTCAGACAAAAGCCGAGAGCCTTGCCGACAGACTTGTTCCGTTAAGCTTTATAAGCAGTGCGGCGCTGTATCTTTTAAGCGGAAATCTCTCAAAAGCGCTCTCTGTGCTTATGGTTGACTATTCATGCGCCATAAAGCTTTCAACGCCGATTTGCGTTATTTCCGCAATGAAAGAAGCGGCGGGCAAAGACATTATGATAAAAGGCGGCAAATTCCTTGAAAGCTATGCCACGGCAGACACTGCCATGTTTGACAAAACGGGCACGCTTACAACCTCTTGTCCGCACCTTGCAAAAATATGCGCGTTTGAATGTTACGGCGAGGATGAAATTTTGAAAATATCCGCCTGCCTTGAAGAGCATTTCCCCCACAGCGTTGCAAAAGCCATTGTTCATGCCGCCGAAACGCGCGGCATACGTCACCGCGAGGAACACGCGGAGGTTCAGTACATAGTGGCTCACGGAATAGCTTCTATTTTAAACGGGAAACGCGCTCTTATCGGCAGCGCACACTTTGTGTTTGACGATGAGAAAACCGAATTTTCCGAAGAGCAGAAGCACATTGCCGAAGAGCTTTCGGAAAAATATTCGCTTGTGTATCTCGCCGTCGGAGGAAAGCTCTGCGGAATACTCTGCATTGAAGACCCCATAAGACCCGATGCCAGGGACGCGCTTGCCGCCCTTTACGAAAGGGGCATAAAAAATATTATAATGCTCACGGGTGACGGGGAAAGTACCGCCGCAAACGTATGCCGCCGTCTCGGGATAAAAGAATACCACGCAAAGGTTCTTCCCGAAGACAAGCTCAGGCTTGTAAATGATGCAAAGGCAAAAGGCGGCAAAGTTATTATGATAGGTGATGGAATAAACGATTCCCCGGCTCTTGCCGCGGCGGACGTTTCCGTTGCAATGAAGGATTCCTCCGATATTGCACGCGAGGTTGCGGATATCACGCTTCTTGTTTCCGATCTTTCGCGTCTTGCATTGCTGCGCGACTTAAGCGTTGAGCTTTTTAAGAAAATTCATTCAAATTACAGATTTATAACGGTTTTTAACAGCGCTCTGCTTATTTTGGGCGTGTGCGGCATTTTGCCGCCCGTTACAAGCGCTTTGCTGCATAACGCCTCAACAATGGCTATATGCGCAAACAGCATGAGACCGCTTTTGAAACCGTGACACGGTTATAAAAGCGGTCTTGACTGCCATTCACGAACAACAGGCAGTATTTTATCTGTTATTCGGCTTATGGTTGTGTCTGAACATTCTAAACCGTAAATATCCTTGATGTGAGCCTCTATATCACTTGTGGTCATGCCCTTTGCATACAATGATATTTTTATTATATATCATCTTGGAGGTCTCGTAAAGACTTTACACAAAATTCGGGGCTGACTCTATAAAATCTATGTCGTTCAATATCTTTTTTATTCTATAATCTTCTCTCATATAGAACATCCGCTTATTTTATTTGTCTTCATATTCTTTTTTTGCACAAGAAATAACATTTAAAATAAACTTAGATTTGCCTTCGGTATACAATTTTCTACAGTCGCCATGTTCAGCGGCTAAATTTTTCTTCAACTGTTCATATTCGTTTAATGCGTCTTTGTGTTTTAATAAATAGTTTTTAAACAAAAGAATGTTATTCCATTCGTTGCTATCGTGCTTTACGATGTGGAGGTGGTGAGTCCTGTTATTTGTACTGCCTTTTGCAAAAAATAAACGATAAGAATAACTTGCCTTAGGTCTGTATTCGTATCCAACTGATTCCAAGCCTTGCATGATGTGTTCAGATAGATTCAAACTATCAACACCCACTAAAATATCAATTATGGGTTTAGCACATATTGGCAATGCCGTACTTCCTATATGTTGTATATCAATTACATGATCACCAAAAATATCACTTAAGATATTTTTCTCATTTTCAAACGCGATTTCCCACTCCTTATCATGTGGCAGTAGACTTGCTTTTTCTCTATTTAAACCAAGCATTTTTCCTCCTCCTTATTTGAAAAATAAAAAAATTCATTAATACAACCAGATAAAACACGAAAATTAAAAAACATTTTTGTCGGAAATCCAGTAAAAATATCATTCTGCTGTTGAAATGCGCGACAATATTAAGCCGATTATAAAGCAACCGAATCCCGCTTTACCTGCATCGCTATTGCTTCTTCCACATAGCTGTTAAGGGATATATTTTTTGCCATAGCATCAAGACTTGCCTTTCGATGAAGCTCCGGCGCTATTCTCACATTAAAACTTCCCTTATACTGCTGCTGAGGTTCTTTTCCGTTCTCTGCACAAAATTCCAAATAATCGTCAATGGCAACGTGAAAGTCCTCAATCAGATTATCAACGGTATCTCCTTCAAACGAAATTGAATCTGTTATTCCTATTACTTTTCCAAAAAAAACCTTATCTTCCTCCGAAAATTCCACGGTACCGATATAGTTTTTGTAATTTAAAATATTTTTCATATTAAATCACGCTCCTTCAAATCAGAAATGAGGTTCTGCACCTGATATGTTTTCAGAATTTTTCTCGGGTGCGGTTTGTGCATCTGTATATAGTCCTTTAACCTTGCTATAAGTTTCTCTTTTTTACTCATTTTTTATCCGCACGCTCTTTGCAACTATATTTAGTTGCAGTGTTATTTTACACCTATATTTGATTTTTGTCAATACTTTTATATAACTTAATCAGCCGCGTGCAAAGCTCCGAAACCGGTCATACAAACCGCGGCAATTAAAAGCGTTTTGGGCACATGTGTTCGAATTGCTTATTCCTATACATGTGACTATTCCCTGTTTTTAAGTATATCCGTGATTTTAATTTTTCTCAGATACCTCAGGAGCAGCATTCTTGTGACAGCGTACGAACATATCACAATTGCCGCCACGATTACATATTGCAAAGGCGAAATTTTTGCCTCAAACCCGGCATTTACGTTTGAAACGCAGAAAGGATATGCATATCCGACAATTACTCTGCAAAGCGGAATCCCGAAGATCACCGCCGCGGCGGTTATATAAAAAGAGCTTCCTATATAAAACGAATTTACTGTTTTTTCGGGATAGCCCAAAGCTTTTAAAAGCGATACCGAAAAGCTGCTCCTGTCAATTTCAAGCTTCATAAGAAGATACATCACGGCAATGAAAATTATAACGGACACGCCTATAAGCATAACTATCATATCAAACATCAGAACCATAAATTTGTCCGCTCCGCTTTTCATCTTCGCCTTCGAAACCTCCGAAAGCATCATATTATGCTTAAATTCAAGCTTTTTATCCGAAAACACGGCGTTATAATAATAATCCTCGGTTTTCGGCATTCTTTCGCCCTTTTTAAGATCCTCTTTGTCAAAATACGGCTGCCCGAACGCCTTTCGCATGGCGTTTATGTTCATGAAGAAATAAAGACCGCTTCCGTACTTCACCTCGTCCGCCACGGTGAAGGCATACATTTTGTCGTTTGCATTATCCTTTAAAACGACCTTGTCCCCGGGTTTATACCCGAATTTTATCCGCGCGGAATCGGACGTATATATTTCATCCTCGTTTTCGGAAAGATACGCAGAAAACGGAAAATACGGATTATCGTGATCAATTCCCAGCAACGTAACCTCCATTTCGCCGCCGGTCAGTGGATAGTCAACATAAAAGCCGCGCGCATACCCGACACAGGCTTTCTTAGGCAAATCCGTAACAGGATTCCTTAAAATATACATGTATGAAAAATTTACGTCCTTTGTTATATCCTCTATATATACGCTTATGCTGCCGTAGCACGCAACCGAAAGTATAATAAGCAGCAGTGACAGCGTAACGCCGAAAAACAGCGTTATATTTCCGCCGAGCTCGCGGAAAAACTGACGGATTTTATACTTTGTTTCATATTTTACGTTTTTGAGTCCGGGCTTTACCGCACCCTTTGTCAAAGGCGTATCCCTCATCATCTTAAGAGGAGTGGCGCTTAGCTTTTTTGACAGCACATATCTGTTTACAAGATACGAAAAAACAACGGGTATTCCGAGCGCATAAGCCAAAAGGTATGGCGGATAAACATTATTTATTGCCGGGAACGAATACATTGCCACATACGACGAAGACATCGCACCCGTCAGCGAAAATCCTCCGACAACGCCCAGCGCCGCACCGGACACCGATATTATAAGCGGCGTTTTCATGTAATGTGACAATATTTCTTTTTTCGTGTATCCGAGCGCATAAAGCGTTCCTATCACAAAGCGTTCTTTTTCGATTGTTCCGCTTGCGAAAATCGAAAGCATATAGACCAGGAGAATCAGCATAATAACACCGCTTACAAGCGCGGACTGCTTTGCTATTTTCGAGTCATCAAGCGCATCGTTTATACGTATATTGTATTTTCGCTCATCAAAGGACGAAAGCGTTCCCTCCTGCACAATACCGCTTTCCATATGCGCCTTGAGATATGTATCCCGTATTTCGGATTTGTTAAATTTAAGCCGCTGAAGCTTATCCTTAAGCTCCCTCGCGCCGTAGCCCTCGCCGAGTCTGTATGCATAGTTATATATGATTTTTCCGTTTCCGCACAAATCCGCAAAATCCTCTTTGCATACCACCGCCACCGTAAACTCGTCGTTTGCCGCAACATCGCTTGTGTTTTGCTTTACGTAGCAATAGTCGGGCAGACAGCCCGTTGCGCTTATAATAAGCTCTCCCGCGTTACTGCTTACGGAATCTCCGACGGAAAGCTTGTGCGTCAGAGCAAAATTTTTTTCAAGAAAGATTTCGCCTCTCTTTTCCGGCATACGTCCTTCCTCGACATACGGCAGATTTATACGCTGCCGCAGCGGAAAAATGCGCAGAACCGACTGCCCCGAATTAATGCTTATATCCGAATAAAACATTTCCTCAACGCTCACGTCGATCTCTGAAAGCTCCTTCAAATTTCTCTTTGAAAGAGGCGCGTATGTTTCAAAGGCGCCGTCCTCCACACAGCACTGCTCCCACTCCCTCATTATTGCATCCGTTATACATTCGGTCGAGGAGCAAAGCGACACAACCAGCGTCATTGAAAGCGTGATAATCAAAATCATCGCGCCGTTGCGCACAAAATTTTCCCTGAAATCCCTTTTAATCTTTCTGTTTAAAATCATATCCGCTCACCATTCCAGGCTTTGAGCCGATTTTCTGTGCTCGTTTATCTCCGTACGGCTCACCGCTCCGTCCTTTAAATACACAGTCTTGTGAGTCATCTCGCTTATTGCTCTGTTATGCGTTACGATTAAAATTGTCGTGCCGAATTTTTTATTTATGCTTTCCGTAAGTTCCAGTATATCTTTTGATGTTTTATAGTCCAGCGCCCCCGTAGGCTCATCGCAAAGCAGAAGTTTAGGGTTTTTTATCAGCGCGCGCCCTATCGAGCAACGCTGCTGCTGACCGCCCGAGAGCTCCTGCGGAAATCTGCCGCAAAGATCTTCAAGACCCAAAACCGAGAGAATTTCTCCCATGTCAAGGGGATTGTCCGAAAGGTATTCTCCAACCTCTATGTTTTCAAGCACGGTAAGATTGGGAACAAGGTTGTAAAACTGAAATACAAACCCAAGATATTTTCTTCTGTACTCCGAAAGCTCGTCGGCATTTGCCGCCGCAATGTCCTCTCCGTCAACAAAAATATGTCCGCCGTCCGCACCGTCAAGTCCGCCCACAACGTTTAAAAGTGTTGATTTTCCGCTGCCCGACTGCCCTAAAACCGTGCACATCTCCCCTTTTTCAAGGGACATGCTTACGCCGTTTAAAACCCTGACCTTTGCCGTACCCTCTCCAAAGCTTTTTGTAAGATTTGTAATTTCAAGAAACGCCATTTTTCCGCCTCCTTTCGAGTTAGCTCTTTCTAACTTTATTATACTATTTCATGATATGTTTGTCAATAAAAAAATCACTGCCGTAAAAACAGCAGTGATAAAAAACATATTTATTTTATTTCAAACGACTCTTAAATCATGACGGCATCTATTTGCCGTGATTTTCATATTCTTTTACATTGATTCTGCTCATGGCTCTTGCCATTCTCGCCTGTGCCGCATAATATTCTCTGCGGCTTCTTTTTTGGAGCATTGCCTCTTTTGCCTGCTCTCTGGCGCGTTTTGCGCGGTTTTCGTCTATCTCTTCGGGTTTTTCAAGCGTATCGACAAGCACCAGCACGGAATTTCCCGAAACCTCGGCAATTCCGCCCGACACGGCGGCAACTTTTTCCGTATTGTCGGGCAGCGTAACCTTCATGAGTCCCGGCACGATTGCCGCAATCATATCCGAATGGTTTGCCCATATTCCGTACTGTCCCTCGCTTGTGGGCATCACAAGCGAAATGCAGTTTCCTTCATAAAACGGTTTATCCGCCGCAAAAACGGTAAGCTTAAATTCATTCATTACGCTTCCTCCGCCTTTATCTGGTCGGCTTTCTTTTTAACATCGTCAATTGTGCCGACATTGTAAAATGCCGCTTCGGGATATTCGTCCATTTCACCGCTTACAATCGCTTTAAAGCCGCGCACGGTTTCCGAAAGCGGTACATATACTCCCGGTATACCCGTGAATTTTTCCGCGACATGCGTAGGCTGCGCCAAAAATCTCTGGATTCTTCTTGCTCTGCCGACAATGAGTTTATCTTCGTCTCCGAGCTCCTCCATACCCAAAATTGCAATAATATCCTGAAGTTCGCTGTATTTCTGCAAAATTTCCTGAACGGCTCTCGCGGTGTCGTAGTGCTCCGCTCCGAGAACGCTTGCCTCCAGTATTCGAGACGTTGACTGCAAAGGATCAACGGCAGGGTATATGCCCTGTTCGGCAATTTTCCTGCTTAAAACCGTGGTTGCGTCAAGATGCGAAAACGTTGTTGCCGGAGCAGGGTCCGTCAAGTCATCGGCCGGTACGTAAACCGCCTGAACCGATGTAACGGAGCCGTTTTTCGTGGAGGTTATGCGCTCCTGAAGCGCTCCCATCTCCTCAGCCAGCGTAGGCTGATATCCAACCGCCGACGGCATACGGCCGAGAAGCGTTGAAACCTCACTGCCTGCCTGAACGAATCTGAATATATTGTCTATAAAAAGCAAAACGTCTTTATTCTCACGGTCTCTGAAATATTCCGCCATTGTAAGACCCGAAAGCGCAACTCTCATTCTGACGCCGGGCGCTTCGTTCATCTGACCGAACACAAGCGCGGTTTTGTCTAAAACGCCGCTGTCGCGCATTTCTTTCCAAAGGTCGTTGCCCTCTCTCGAACGCTCTCCGACGCCCGTGAAAATTGAATAGCCGCCGTGCTCATGCGCAACATTATGAATAAGCTCCTGAATAAGAACCGTTTTTCCGACGCCCGCACCGCCGAACAGACCAATTTTTCCGCCCTTCGGATACGGCTCCAGAAGGTCTATAACCTTTATTCCCGTTTCAAGTATATTAACAGCCGGGCTCTGCTCGTCAAAAGCCGGCGCGGCGCGGTGAATATTCCATCTTTCCGTATCCTCCGGCACGGGCTTGCCGCCGTCTATGGGCTCGCCCAAAACGTTGAACATTCTGCCGAGCGTCTCCTCGCCCACGGGCACGCTGATGTCATGCCCTTCGGCGCAAACTTCCATATCTCTGGCTATGCCCTCACTTTCGGAAAGCATTATGCAGCGCACCGTATTGTCTCCTATATGCTGTGCAACCTCCATGACGCGTTTTTTTTCGTCCACCGTTACATAAAGCGCTTCACGGATTTTCGGAAGCTTTCCGCCTTCAAAATATACGTCCGTAACGGAACCCGAAACACGTCTTATTTTACCTTTTAACATCGGAATGCACCCCCTTCTTTGCTTCTGCTTTTCTCCTCATACTCTTGGCTCCGGACGAAACCTCGGTAATCTCCTGAGTTATTGCGCTCTGGCGCACATGATTATATAAAACCGAAAGTTCCGCCAAAAGCTTTTCGGCATTTCTGTTTGCCGAGTCCATAGCGTTCATACGCGCGCTCTGTTCACTGCAAAAGCTGTCTATGAGCGCGGAATAAATAAATCCTGCCGCGTAGCTCGGCACAATATTTTCTATAACGCTTTTTACCGACGGCACAAACTCCACAGCCGCCGGATTTATTTTTTCGGACGCAAACTTTTCGCAGAAAAGCGGCAAAAGCTGCGCCGACTTCACGCGGCTTGAAACCGCGTTTTCCATATCGGTATATATTATATAAATTTTTGCAAGCGCACCGGAAAGATATGCGTCTACGAGAGTGTCGGCTATTTCTCTCGCCCTGTGCATTGAGGGATTCTGCGCAGTGTAAAGAAAGCTCTTTTCAATGGGTATGTTATGCGATGTGAAAAAATGTCTTCCGCACTCACCCACAACATAGAGCTTGCTCTCCCCGTCCTCTTTCATAAGGCGCAAAGCCTCTTTCTGCACATTTTGGTTGTATGCACCGGCAAGTCCTTTGTCAGCCGTTATTACAAGGTAGCCGCACACGCCCTCTTTTTCTTTAAAAAACGGGCTTTGAAGATCTTCACACGAGCCGGTTATGCGCGCCATTTCACGCTTTACCGCTTCAAAAAAAGGTCTTGTGAGATCAAGCTCGCTTTTTGCCTTGCGCATCTTGGTGGATGATATAAGATACATGGCGTTTGTTATTTTTTTGGTGTTCTGTACACTTGCAATACGGTTTTTAATTTCTTTTACAGACGGCATTTTAAATCACCGTCCTTCGATAAATTTTTCGGCTGTCTTTAAAATCTCCGCTTTGTCATCATCGCCGAGCTGTCCGCTTTTCTCTATTTTTTCAAGAATATCGGCTCTTTTATCTTTGAAATACTGCAAAAGCTTTGCAATAACGCTTTTTATGTCTCCCGGCTCCACCGCACGCAATACGTGCGCCAGCATTATGACAAGAATTACTACCTGCTCGCTCATTGTATACGGGCTGTACTGCTCCTGGCGAAGCATCTGCATAAGTCCCTGTCCGTAAACAAGCTGATTGCGCGTTTCATCGTCAAGATCTCCGGCAAACTGCGTAAATACTTCCATTTCGCGGTACTGTGCCAGATCAAGCCTTATTGCTCCGGAAGCCTTTTTCATTGCTTTTGTCTGAGCATCTCCGCCGACACGCGAAACCGAAAGTCCAACGTTTACCGCCGGACGCTGACCTGAGAAGAACAGGTCACTCTCAAGGAAAATCTGTCCGTCCGTAATCGATATTACGTTGGTGGGGATATATGCCGAGATATCTCCCGCCTGCGTTTCAACTATAGGCAGCGCCGTCATGCTGCCGCCGCCTTTCTCGTCGCTCAGATGCGCCGAGCGCTCCAAAAGTCTTGAATGGAGATAAAATACGTCTCCGGGATATGCCTCTCTGCCGGGCGCTCTCTGAAGAAGCAGACTTAAAGAACGGTATGCTATGGCATGCTTTGACAAATCGTCATAAACTATCAGAACATCTTTGCCGCGCTCCATAAAATACTCGCCGTGCGCACAGCCGGCGTACGGCGCAATATACTGAAGCGGTGCCGGATCGCTTGCCGAAGCGTTTATAACTATTGTATAATCCATCGCGCCGCGCTTTTTGAGATTCTGCACAAGCTGAGCCACGGAGCTTGCCTTCTGACCTATGGAAACATATATACAGATAACGTCCTTGCCCTTCTGGTTTAAAATAGTATCAACCGCAACGGCTGTTTTGCCCGTTTGTCTGTCGCCTATAATAAGTTCACGCTGACCTCTTCCTATCGGGAACATCGAATCAATTGCCAAAATGCCCGTATCAAGCGGTTTTTGAACAGGCTGACGGTCGATAATTCCGGGTGCCGGGTGCTCAACGGCTCTGTAACCCGAAGCCGCAATGGGACCGGAGCCGTCAATAGGTGTGCCGAGCGCGTCAACAACTCTGCCTATAAATTCTTCTCCGACGGGAACACCTGCCGTTTTGCCTGTTCTTCTCACCGTGCTTCCGGCGGAAATTTCTTCATCGTCACCAAAGAGAATACAGCCTATTTCATCATCTCTCATGTCCTGAACCATTCCTCTTATGCCGCCCGAAAAAAGCAGCGTTTCGCCGTATGTTGCGTTCTGAAGTCCGGAAACTTCGGCAATTCCGTCACCGACGGTTATAACCGTTCCGACTTCCTCTGCCATAGCACTCGGAATCCATGTATTAAGCGTGTCGCGGATAAGAGGAATTATGTTGTCTCCTTCACCCTTTATCCCCGCAAGAGCCTCCTTAAGCTGGGCGAATCTTCCTTCAGCCGTCCAGTCGTAAACCTCAGCTCCGACAAAAAGTTTGAAGCCGCCCTTTATCTTATCGTCATGCTCCCAGGAGAGCAGAACTCCGCTGCCGTATTTTTTTGTAAGGAAATCCATAAAGGCCTTTTTCTGTCCCTCATTGGGTTCCGTATCGGAATATATCGTAGCCTTTAAAAACTCATTCATTGCCCTCTCCCCTTTCAAAAAATTACTGTTTTTCGGACACAGTGTCAAGAAAACTGTCAAATGCCTCTGAAGTTCCGCCGCCTGCCGCAAGTTTTGCCGCAGCGTTTGCAGCCATATCGGAAATTTCGCTCTGAGCTTCGGAAATCATTTTGCGGTGTTCTCTTTCGCTTGCCGCACGCGCGTCATCAATAATCTTTTTCGCCTCGGCTTCCGCGTCTTCAATTCTGCGTGCACGCGCACCGTCCGCCTCGCGGCGTGCGCTTTCCTTCATCTCGTCTATTTCTTTCTCGGCATTTGAAATCTTATCCTTATATTCCTTCATGGCGTTTTCGGAATTTTCAAGATTTTTCTTTGCGTCATCATCCATCTTTTTGTAGTATTCCTCGCGTTTTGCCATAAATTTCTTTACGGGGCTGTACAAAAGGTAATACAATATTCCGAAAAGCACCGCGAAGTTAAAAAGATGCAAAAGTATCTGCTGCCAATTTATATTAAGCGGAATTTTCATATTCCTTCACCTGCCTTAAATTAAAGTACAAATATAATAAGAATTGCTATAACCAGCGCATAAATGATAGCCGTTTCAACGAAAACCAGACCGAGCATAAGCGTTGTGCGGATTTTGTTTTCTGCCTCCGGCTGGCGCGAAATACCTTCCGTTGATTTTGCAACCGAAAGGCCCATGCCTATAGCGCCGCCCATTGCAGCAAGTCCCACGGCAATTGCCGCACCTATTGCCTTTGCGCCCATGGCTCCGTCCGCCGCGGTTTCACCGTCAGCAAATGCCGGAAGCGACATAAGCGCAAGCATTGCCGCAACAAGTAATATAAGTCCAAGAATTTTAAATGTTTTTTTCATCTTAATTTCCTCCCATTATTTATTTTTTTGAGACGGCTCGGAAACTTCACCGTAGAAAAGAGCCGTAAGCATTGTCAGCACGTATGCCTGAATGAGTGCGTGCAAAAGCGTGAAGAGCACACCTACCACAACCGGCAGTCCGTAGCTTAAAAACAAGGCGCTGTAAACAAGCTCCGTTACAAGCGCACCGCTCAAAAGTGCGCCGAACAGACGAAAACTCATTGATATCGGGAGCGAAAACTCCTTTAACGTGAGTCCCACGCCGCGCAAACCGTTTTTCGCAATGCCGCCAGACAAAATCACAAGATATGAAAGGCAGCCAAGCATCAGAGCCCCGTTTATGTCCGACAAAGGCGCCGGAAGCGAAACGGACGCGCCGTTTGTTGCAATCACCTGTACTCCCAAAAGTTCAAAAACCGTTCCGACAAAAATGTAAACGCCCGCCGCAAATATATAGGCTCCCAAAAAGCCGTTGATTCTCGGACTGCTTGATTTTGCAAGATTGTCGAAAAATCCTACAAGCGCTTCCAGCGCCGATTGAAGCTTTCCCGGTACCATCTTAAACCTCGGTACGGCAAATATTCTTATGCACAGCGCCGCAATAAGAATTGCCGCCGTTACAACATATGCTGACACAAGACCCGGATTTATATCCATAATTCCGAAAAGGCTTATTTTGTTTGTTTCGTGCAGCACCGCGTCTCTCATCAGAACCCTTACGGATTCCCCGTCGCCGCCACCGCCCGTTAAAAACGAACCGACAAACGAAAGCACCGCTATGCATGCAAAAAATATCAAGCCTTTTTTCTTTGCGTTCCTGTCCATAATACCTCCTCCTTTCACGCTTCATTTGCCTACTATTTTACAACTTTTAATTATAGTTGTCAATCGTTTTTAAATCAAAATTTTTATGATTTTAAAACGCGAATTTGTTTATTTTTTAACAATCTTTTTACCTCTTTGCACCGCATCAAAAAAAAGAGGCTGAAGCAAAATTATTTTTCCGTTGCTCCAACCTCACCGGTTTATTATTTTATGACGTATATATCAAAGCATATGTGCTCTGAGTTCTTCCCCCGAAAGAGGCGATATCAAAGCCGGCGCAAAATCAAACACTGTTCTTGCCCCGCTTTCGCCGCGTTTTGCCATGCGGTACACGCCCCTTGCATAAGCCGCCAAAACACACGAGGTAAATTCGGGGTTTGAATCAAGCTTTAACGAATACTCTATAACGTGCTTATTTCCGCCCAAGGTTTCGCCGCTTCTTATAACAAAACCGCCGTGCGAAAGCTTTGAATGGTTTTTCAAAAGCTCATCTTCGGAAATAAAATGCACGGTCGTGTCATACTCGTCAAAATAATTCGGCATCGTCTTGATGCTTTCTTCTATTTTGGCTTTGTCCGCTCCGTCCTCCGGAACAACAAAGCATTCGCGAAGATGTTTTTCACGCGTTGTAAGCTCGGGGTTTTCTCCGTTTCTTACGCGCTCCATAGCTTCTTCCACGGGGATTGTATACTGAATTGCGTTTTTAACGCCTTCTATTCTTCTTATTGCGTCCGAATGGCCCTGGCTCACGCCCTTGCCCCAGAACGTATAGTTTTCGCCGCAGGGGAGTACGCTCTCGGCATAAACGCGGTTAAGCGAAAACATGCCGGGATCCCAGCCCACTGATATTGCCGCAACATGACCGCTTTCTTTTGCCGCCTTGTCAACCGCCGCGAAATGCTCCGGGATTTTAGCGTGTGTGTCAAAGCTGTCCACGGTGTTAAAAAGCTTTGCAAACCGAGGTCCCTGGCTGCAAAGATCGGTTGCGCTGCCGCCGCAAAGCAGAAGCACATCTATTTTATCGCGCCAAGCCTCCGCATCGTCTGTGCTGACAACAGGTACGCCCTCCGTTTTTATTTTAAGCTCCGCGGGGTTTCTTCTTGTGAACACCGCCGCAAGCTCCATATCATCATTCTGTCGCACCGCAAGCTCCGCGCCCTTGCCCAAATTTCCGTAGCCGCAAATGCCGATTCTTATTTTTTTCATAAATATCATGTCCTTCCTATAAAATCTTTTTCGGCATAAATTTAAGAAAATCAGCCGAAGTAAGTATATTTCGTTCTTTGTCCGAGCGTTTTTCCCATGCCGCAGCACCGTGCAGATGACCGTACACACAGATCTCCGTGCCGTATTCGTCAAGCAGCATGTCAACGGCAAAATCTGGCGGATAATGCACCATTGCAATAATTTTGCCCGAAAGCTTTTTGCCCTCCTTAAGCGACAGCTCAAGCCTTATAAGTTCACGCTCGTAAATTTTTCTGTCCTCCTCCGTGAAATTTTTTTCAAACGGAGAACGCCAGCCGCGCGAACCGCAAACCGCGGCGCCTTCGCACAAGACGGCATTGTTTTGCAGGAAAATTATATCATCAAAGCCTTTTTCTTCTTTGAATTTTGAAAGCTTTGAAGCGGTTGTCCACCAATAATCATGATTCCCTTTTGTTATTATTTTTTTACCCGGAAGACTGTGTATAAAATCAAAATCTTTTTCGGCTTCTTCAAGATACATCGCCCACGAAACATCTCCGCCTATAAGCACGGTATCGTTTTCGCTTATTACGGAGCGCCAGTTTTTTTCTGTTCTTTCAACATAGTTTTCCCATCCCGCTCCGAAAACATCCATGGGCTTTTCGATTCCGAGAGGAAGATGTAAATCCGAAATTGCAAAAACGGACAATGGGCTTCAACCTTTCTGTATAAAAAAATTTATTCGTGTTAAACTAACGGTGACAAACAGTCAAATTTAAATAAGGGAGTAATTCAAAATGAGTTTTGACAAACCTCAAAAAACCGACTGCCCCATCGAGGGCGTAAAATGCACCGTTGACAACTGCTATTACAACAGCTGCGACTGCGGCTGCACAGCTTCCATGATAGAAGTTTCAAATTCTCGCACGGGAAGCAAAACAGACTGTGAAACATTTATGCCCAAAAAAGACGGCTGCGGTCACTGCAAATAATGCATCGGGAGGTGTGGAAAATTTTTTCACACCTCCTTTTACGCGTTTCTTAAACGCCGCACATTATATTCCGAGAAGCGACTTAACCTGCTCCTTCATATCCATCGGCTCGCAAACTTCTTTAAATCTGATTTCTTTATTTTTAAGCTGCGCCAAAGAATCCGGCACGGGCAGCTTGGATATTTCAAAAAGCTTGTCTATTATGCCGAATTCGTCAAGACCCGAGAGAGCGTCTTCCCCGAGTATTGCCGAAACAACGCTTGCGCTGAATTTATACGGACTTGCGGTTGAAGCGATAACGGTTTTGGTATTGTCTCCCGTTTCCTTTACATAATTTTCATACACGTTGACAGCCACGGCAGTATGCGTATCCAAAGTATAGCCGTACTTTTTAAACGTTTCTCCGATTGTTTTGCATGTGTCCGCATCATTGCAGCAGCCGGCGGACATAATCTCCGTCATTTCCGAGAGCAGTTCTGCACCTATATCATACTTTCCGTCATTTTTAAGGCTTTCCATAAAGCCTTTTACGCGCGCATCGTCTCTGCCCGAGATATCATACAAAAATCTCTCGAGGTTGCTTGAAATAAGTATATCCATCGAAGGCGAAATGGTTGTCATAAACTTTCTGTTTCTGTCATACACGCCGGTTTTTATAAAGTCTGTCAAAACGTTGTTGCTGTTTGACGCGCATATGAGTTTTTTAACCGGAAGACCCATTTGTTTTGCGTAGTATGCGGCAAGAATATTTCCGAAGTTACCCGTGGGAACCACGATGTTGATTTCGTCTCCGGCGGAAATTTCGCCGTTTTTCAAAAGGTCTGCGTACGCCGAGAAGTAATATACAATCTGCGGTACAAGTCTGCCCCAGTTTATGGAGTTTGCGGAGGACAAAACGATGTTGTTTTCTTTCAGGAAAGCGGCAAATTCCGTATCCGTGAATATCCTCTTAACGCCGTTTTGCGCATCGTCAAAATTGCCGTGAACCGCGGAAACATAAACGTTTTTGCCGTCCTGCGTCACCATCTGAAGTTTCTGAATACGGCTTACTCCGTCGGCAGGGAAAAATACAATAATTTTTGTCCCGTCAACATCGCGGAAACCGTCAAGCGCGGCTTTGCCGGTATCTCCGCTTGTTGCAACCAAAATTGCCACGTCCTCTTTTATTCCGGCCTTTTTTGCCGAACGCGTCAAAAGGTGCGGCAAAATCTGCAGCGCCATATCCTTAAAAGCGCACGTGGGGCCGTGCCACAGCTCCAAAATATGCGCGTTTTCACAGAGCTTATGCAGGGGCGCCGTATCCTCTCCGCCGAATTTCCCGGCGCCGTACGCACCCGAAACACATTCATGCAGCTCTTCGGGCGTAAAATCCGTCAGATATTTGCCCAGAATAAACTCCGCGCGCTTTTTATATGACATTTCCGCCATGCTTTTTATATCGGCTTCCGAAATATGCGGAAACTCCTCCGGCACAAAAAGACCGCCGTCGGGCGAAAGTCCTTTGGCTATCGCCTCGGCGGAAGCCACCTTAACATCGTTATTTCTTGTACTGTTGTACTTCATCTTCTTCAATCCTTCCGGTATATTAGTAAAGGGCCGGCCGTCTGCCCGACGCACCGACCCCCGATATGTAAAATAAATTACGCCAGATATCTTTTGATGCCTTCGCTTGCATCTTCAGGCTTTATGCTTGCCGTAACAAGCAGAGAAACCTCAAACTTTTCGCAGATTGCATTAAGTTTGTCCAAAAACTTTGCAATATCGTCCATGCTTCCGTCAGCAATTTTTGTTATGCTGTCAAGAAACATATCGGTAATATCGAAATTCTGGGAAATTATTCCGCAGATAAGCCCGTAAAGCTCTTCAAAATTTGTGATTGAAAACTCTGACGTATCAACCATTCTTATTTTATAGTTCAAATCAAGAACATGTCTTTTGTTATTGTTGATAAAAACAACCGAACCGTGATCGCGGTCAAGAGCAGCCTGAACACCGTCAAGCATAGCTTTTGTCTTTCCTGTGCCTTTTTCACCGATTAATAATTTTATCATACAAACTACCTCCTTAAATTCTGTCGGAAAGAAAGGATTTATCTCTCCCCTTAACTATATAATACTATAAAACGCGTTTAATTTCAACTTAAAAATTAAAAATTCACAGAATATTTTTCTTTTCGGCTATTTTGCCAATCTTTTAAGAAGTTTTTCTCTGATTTCGTCATATCCCTTTTTGCCCAAAAGCGCAAACATATTCTTTTTATACGCCTCAACGCCCGGCTGATTAAAGGGATTTACACCGAGGATATATCCGCTTATGCCGCATGCCTTTTCAAAGAAATATATGAGATTGCCGAGGCAGTATTCGGAAAGTTCTTCAATATTTATAACAAGATTCGGCACACCGCCGTCGTTATGCGCCATAACCGTGCCGAGATATGCCTGCTTGTTTACATAATCCACGGTTTTGCCTGCAAGATAGTTAAGCCCGTCAAGGTCCTCGGCGTCTTTTTCTATAACAAGGTCTTTCTTCGGCTTATTAACCGCGATAACCGTTTCAAAAAGATTTCTTCTGCCGTCCTGAATATACTGTCCCATGGAGTGCAGATCCGTTGAAAAGTCAACCGCAGCCGGGAAAATACCTTTTTTGTCTTTACCCTCGCTCTCGCCGTAAAGCTGTTTCCACCATTCACCTATATAGTGCAGTGCACTTTCGTAATTTACAAGAATCTCCGTGGTGTAGCCCTTTCTGTAAAGCGCATTTCTTGCCGCGGCGTAGAGATAGCAGTCGTTTGATTTTAAGTCGCGCTTTGAGTATTCCTCCATAGCGTCGCGCGCACCGCGCATAAGCTCGTCTATGTCAAGTCCTGCCGCCGCAATGGGCAAAAGTCCTACCGGCGTGAGCACCGAGTATCTGCCGCCTACATTATCGGGAATTACAAATTTTTCATATCCTTCTGCCGTCGCAAGACCGTAAAGCGCTCCGCGTGCCGCATCCGTCGTGGCATAAATTCTGTCTTTTGCACCGGCGCCGTATTTTTTCTCCATCAGTTCTTTAAAAGCTCTGAAAGCTATCGCAGGCTCCGTTGTTGTTCCCGATTTTGAAATGACGTTTACGGAAAGTTCTTTATCCTTTGCAAGGTCCAAAAGCTCCGCCAGGTACGCCGAGCTTATGGAATTGCCGGCAAAAAATATCTGAGGGCCGCGTCTTTCTTCGCGCGTTTTGTTATTGTAGAACGGACCGCAAAGCATGTCTATTGCCGCCTTTGCGCCAAGATACGAACCGCCTATGCCTATTACAACAAGCATTTCGGAGTCGTCTCTGATTTTTTCCGCAGCTTTTTTCACTCTTTCAAATTCTTCTTTATCGTAATTTTCCGGAAGGCGCAGCCAGCCCGTAAAATCGTTTCCGGCGCCGCTTCCGTCCTCAAGTGCGTCGTGCGCCGCAAGAGCGGCGTCCGAAAGCATTGTAAGCTCGTCCTCACTCATGAAATCAAGAGCGTTTTTAAAATCAAATTTAAGTTTTGTCATTCTTCTCAGTCCCTTTCTTTTTCTTTCAAAAGGCATACAGCCTGTGCGCTTATGCCCAATTCCTCTCCTTCAAAGCCCATGCCCTCCGTGGTTGTTGCTTTAACGCTTACGCGCGAAAGCTCAATTCCGCAGCGGGCGGCTATATTTTCCCGCATCTGCTGTATGTACGGAGAAAGACGCGGTTTCTGCGCCGTAACGGTTGAATCTATATTGGAAATTTCAAACCCGTTTTGTTTTAAAAGCTCCGAAACCCTGTCAAGCAGCAAAAGACTGCTTATTCCTTCGTACCTCTTATCACTCGGCGGAAAATGTTTTCCGATATCGCCCAAAGCCGCCGCGCCCAAAAGTGCGTCCATCACTGCATGCAAAAGCACATCCGCATCCGACACACCGAGAAGTCCTCTCTCATGCGGCACTAAAACGCCGCCGAGTACAAGCTTTCTGTTTTCGGCAAGGCGGTGCGCGTCATATCCTGTTCCTATCCTCATATTTTTCTGTCCCTTTTCTTTGCAATTTCTGCTGCAATTATAATATCAAATTTCGTTGTCAGCTTTATGTTTTCCGAATCTCCCTCAACATATGCGACAGGATGAATTTTTTCCACCGCTGACGAATCGTCCGTCACATCGAATTGAATTTCTTCGTAAGCGCGGCAAAGCAAGTCTTTTCTGAAAATCTGCGGCGTCTGTGCGCCGAAAATACGGCTTCTGTCAAGCGTTTTTTCTATTTTGCCGCCCGATATCGCCTTAAGCGTGTCCGTTATCGGCACGCAAGGCACCGCGGCGCCGCTTTTTTCCGCACATGCGGCAATTTTCTCTATCAGCTCGGGACTTACAAAAGGTCTCGCCCCGTCATGCACCGCAATAAAATCGCAGTCTCCCGAAAAAGCCGCTCCGCGTTTTACCGACTCCGCTCTCGATTCTCCTCCGCACACAATGTGCGAAACTTTGGAAAATGCGCGCGCAAGCTTTGCAATCTCGCCTTCCGGCGATGTTACAAGCACAATTTCGTTTATACAGCCGCTTTTCTGAAAAGCCTCAAGCGTTCTTTCAATAACCGTTTTTCCGTTTACGGGAATGAGCAGCTTGTTTCCCTTTCCCATTCTTGTTCCGCTGCCGGCAGCGGCAATAACAGCCGTAATCTTCATATTTACCCGTCTTTCCGCAAAACATGCCGCTGTCGACATTCTACGCCGACAGCGGCATATTATCATTCGTTTACCACTATGTTTTCGATAAGCGTTTCAATTTCTTTTTGCTGCATACCCTTTGCCAAAACAAGCTCGCTTATAAGAATCTGCTTTGCGTTTGAAAGCATTTTTCTTTCTCCCGTGGAAAGTCCCTTTTCATGCTCACGGCTCATAAGCGCCTTGACAACGTGCGCAACTTCATAAATATTGCCGCTTTTTATCTTTATCATATTTTCTCTGTAGCGTTTGTTCCAGCTCTGTGTTTCGTCAATAACATAGCTGCGTATCTCGTCAAGAACCTTGTCCGCCTCCGCACGCCCGATAACGTCACGTATGCCGATTTCTCCGCTGGTCTTCATCGGAACCATAACCTTCATATCACCGTACGGCATTTTCAGAACATAGTAATTTTGAGTTTTTCCGAGAATTTCCTTTTCTTCTATTGCCTCGATTACGCCCGCTCCGTGCATTGGATATACAACTCTGTCACCGATACTGTACATAAAAAGACTCCATTCTGCCGAAGGAATATCAAAACAATTCCTTTGCCTATCTATACCTATATTATACTACTTTTTTCGGCGTTTGTCAAAAAAAATTTTTAAAATTGTAATCAAAATGTTACTTTCGGCAGATAATCGGCATTACCAATACAGCTTCCAATCCTTTTTAAGCCTTATCAGGGCCTCCATATAGAAGTAACAGCCCCAGATATTGCACTCGTCTACACCGATATTACCGGGCTTTGAATAAACGGCATGCAAAAGCAGTCCGTTTGACTCCGGCGTGTCTTTTGTGCTGTAGTTTTCGTAAAGCGAGTTCATCATAAGTTTTACGGCATTCATGTAAAGAGCGTAGTTTTCATCAGACTCGGGCAAATATTTCAGCATCTCTAAAATTCCGCAAACGGCAATTGCATCGGCAGAACTGTCACGCGGCTCGTCTCCGCTTGTAAAGCTCATATCCCAGTATGCAACATAATCCTCCGGCAAGCGGTTTAAGAAATAATCCGTTGCTTTTTTGCAAACGTCTACAGCGTCGGGGTCATCTCTGTAAATTCTTGTGAGCATCATGCCGTATATAACCCATGCCTGACCTCTCGCCCAGCAGGAATCATCGGAAGCGCCCTGTGCGGTAACGCCTTTTTTCGGAGCGCCCGTTTCCGGGTCAAAATAAAACGTGTGATAGGAGGATGCGTCTTCTCTTATCGCGTTTTCGAGCGTGGTGCGAAAATGCTTGTAAGCAATTTCGCCGTATTTTTCGTCTCCCGTCACATCGCTCGCCCAGTAAAGCAGAGGTATGTTCAAAAGGCAGTCTACGATAAGTCTGTAGGAGTTGGGGTCGTTTACATCTCCCCACGCCTGAATAAATCCGCCTTTTTCGTGATATCTTGAAATGAGCTGGTCGGCAGCCATAAGCGCCGCTTCCTTTGCCTGCTCGTTGCCCGTGAGCTTATATGCCGCAACGCAGGAGGGTATAAACACAAAGCCCATATCATGATGGTTGACGCCTATTTTTTCCTTTATTCTTCTGTAATATGTGGGAATATGACGCTCGGCGAGTTTTCTGTATTTTTCGTCTCCCGTAAGCTCATATGCTATCCAGAGCATCCCCGTCCAGAAGCCGCAGTTCCAGCCTCCGTCGTTTTCGACGGGCAAATAAACTCCGTTTACGCTGTTATGCGAAGCAAACTTATCTCCCAGCGTTTCCATGGCGTAATCTATTTTTTTAAGAGCCTCGCTTATTGCCTTGTTAAGCTTTTCTTCGGTGTATCCCGAATCCTTCAGAAACTTTTCTCTGTCTTTAATTCCTTCATCGTGTATTTTGTTCATGCCCGTTCTCCGCCTTTCAAATAAAATCTGCTTTTATTATACAATAACCTGTCTTTTTTGTCAAACAAAAAGACAGGTTATCAAAAACTCTTTATTTATTTAATGAAAACCGTAACCGCGCTCCACGCGTCCGTCTCCGGAAGCGTAACGGTTATACTTCCGTCACCGTTGTCTTCGGATACCGCAATTCCGCTCCCGTTATACTGAGACATATACGAAAATTCGGTTCCGGCGGTATTTCTTACACGGAGCTTGAGATTTTTTGCCTTGCCGACAGTCGCATTTATAACGGTGACGCTCACAAGCTTTCTCTCCTTGTTTTCTCTCGGAAGAACGATTGCCTTTGCGTGCGTTTCCAAAACGGCGCTGAGACGGCCGGGATTAATATATTCTGCCGTATTTAAAATCTCGCTGCGTCTTTCGCCGCTCATGATTTTACTCCACAGTCCGTCACCGAATACTGCCCATTTTCCGCCAAACGGCGTTGTAAATATCACCGCTGCCGCCTCTCCGACGCCGGGCACCTTTTCATTGTCTGTTTGCGCATAGCGCATAATGGTTTCACAGTCGCTGCCGATTAATGAATATGCGTTTTGAGTTGCCCACGGCAGTCTCCATTTTCTTCCCTCAAAGCCGCGGTTTACCGTATGATCTTCATACACGCAGTTTATGCCGAACGCGCCGACGCGATGCACTTCAATTCCGGGTTCAAAGCCTCTCTGCAGGAGTATTTCAATTGTTTCGGCGTCAGTGATAACAGGTTTTCTCATGAAATTTTCAAGCTCTTCGTTTGTCATAAGGCGCGCGCAATCGTTGTGCAGAAAATAGGCGCTCTCCGTATCATGCGAATATGCGGGAGAAAGTCCGCAAAGCGTAAGCTCAGTTCCGCTGCTCCACGGTTCGTAATTCCAGCCGAAATCCTCTTCCGTTTTTGCAAGATATGCCTTTTCCGGAAGCGCCAGGACAATGCCTGCCTGCGTTGTCTGTTTTGAACACTCGGCAAGCTTTTCCCAGTAAGGCGCGTGCCGCGCAAACTCGGCGAGCATTTCTCCGTGCCATTCCATGGGCTCGTAATCGTTCATCAGCATGGCGTAGCTTGCCGACGTACAGCCCGATGCAAGATAAAGAGTTGTTTCAAGGCAGGTTCCCGCTATTGTTTTGCCGAACTTTACATCGGGGAGATTTTCAATCTCGGGGCATTTTTCCTCCACAAAGGAAGGCAGCATATGGTTCTGATAATTTATAAGACAAGCCTTTTCCAAAAAGGCGTTTACGTCATAGTCATCGTATGCGCCGCCGCCCGGACGTGTGCGCGGGGCTTTTCCTGTGGCGTCGCGCATTGCGGAAAACATATGCTCGTAGCCGTAACCGGTCAATCCGCCGTACGCGCAATACTGCTCTCCGACAGCGCTGTCACCGCATGCGGAATTTACTGTTTTCGAAAACAGATACGCAATCTCCTTTTGCGACCTGCGCAAAAATCCAATGAATAAAACTCTCACCGCGAGATCGTCGTTTACCGCGCGGACAAGCTCTTCCCTTGAATAATTAAAATTGTTTTCGGCGTTGAATCTCTTTATGCAATCGTCGCAGAAGCAGCCAAAATCCACCGGCGCATGGTTTGTCCAGCGCAAATCGTCATCAAACCACACACAGTCGGGTTTTATGGCGGAAACATATATTTTTATTTCCTCCGTTGTGTACTTGCGGAAATAATCGCCGTTTGGGCAGAAGCAATAATTTGCTTTTGTTCCGTCGGGGCCCGTGAAGCGTGTAGCGGGGGAATTTTCAAATACAAGACCCGAGCAGTCGCAGGAGCGAATATATTCGCCGTGTCCTATGGTGTTGCTTATCTGCAGGCTTACGCCGACGCCGATTTTACGAAACTTTTCGGCAACCTTTGAAAGCTTTTCCGCAGTTTTTTTATGTTCCTCGATGCTCGGAAAACCGTATTTGCTCGCAAGCCAAACATCTGTGCACGAGCCGGGGTTTTCCTTTATTTTTTCAATCAAGGCGTCAATAAAATCATCCTTCAGCTGAGTTTCGGAACCGAGTCTCTGTATAAGAGTAATCATATCTGTTTTTCCTCACTTTTTTAGAATATAAGCCAAGTATAGCATAACGGAAAAACTATGTCAATGATTTATACAACGAAAAAGTTTCGTAGTCTCAGACAGGCGGCGGATTGTACGAAAACAAATTGCGGCTTTTCAAGTTCTTAAGCATAAGTCTTGCGCCGTCCCGCGCAAACGGATTTATCCGAAAATAACCGTAACC
The DNA here is from genome assembly GCA_900552775.1 of uncultured Eubacteriales bacterium. Taxonomy (GTDB): domain Bacteria; phylum Bacillota; class Clostridia; order UMGS1883; family UMGS1540; genus CALCLY01. The sequence goes on from USAP01000001.1 coordinate 67,325, forward strand.
TCCGTCCCCTCTCCGAGGGTGCTTGTAAGCTTTATTTCCGCGCCGTGATACATTGCGCCGTGCTTTACTATGGAAAGACCGAGTCCCGTTCCGCCCTCCGCCTTTGAGCGGCTTTTGTCCACTCTGTAAAATCTTTCAAAAACGCGGCTCTGCTGAGACGGAGCAATTCCTATACCGGTATCGCGTACCGAAAGCACGGTTTTTCCGTCCTCTTTTTTTACACGGATTTCAACCGTGCCGCCTTCCTTGTTGTACTTTACGGCATTGTCGCAAAGGTTGAATATCATTTCATCCAGAATCTTGCGAACCCCGTAAACGCTTATATCTTCGCCGGAAATGCCGATTTTGACATTCTTTTTGTCGGCGCTCATTTTCAGTCTGCGTGCAACGTCTCTTGAAAGCTCCGTAATATTTACGTTTTCTTTTTCGTAGCATACGCTTTTTTCGTCAAGCTCCGAAATTTTGATTATGTCACTTACAAGAGATATGAGTCTCTGCGCCTCGGTATAAATTGTCTTTGCAAAATCCGTCACCGTATCCTCCGGCACACCGCCTGCCGAAAGAAGCTCCGCAAATCCGGAAATGGACGTCAGCGGCGTTTTGAGCTCGTGCGAAACATTTGCCGTAAACTCGCGGCGTATCAACTCGCGGCGGCGGCTCTCCGTCACATCTATTATAACAATAACGGCGCCTATGGTTTTATCTCCTTCAAAAACAGGGTTTGCAATAAGATTGTATGTATTTTCCCCGTGAGTCATGGTGTTTTCCGCTCTCTCGCCGCTAAGTGCCGCATGAACGGTTTTTCTGAAATCGCCAGTGCGGTTCAGAGAAAGCACGGTTCCGTCGTTTTCGTCCGCGTCCAAAAGCTTCAGCGCCGCGCTGTTGCAGGAGAGAAGCCTGCCGTCGCGGTCGGTAATAAGAAATCCTTCGCTCATGTTTTCGGTGATAAGCTTAAACTCATCCCTGTGTTTTTTCGCCTCGTTAAGCTGCTTTTTTATGGTTTTCTGCTGATTTAAAATTCTGTGCAGCAGCGGCGTAAGCTCCTCGTATGCGTCCGAATTTTCGGGATGATCCAAATCTATTTCGTTTATAGGTTTTATAACGCTTTTTGACACGCGCGACGAAAGCGCGAACGACAAAATAAGCGCCAGAACCAAAACATATATAAGCGGCTGCAAAAGTCCCAAAACAACCGTCATAACGGTATACTGTGTTGTTGAAATACGCAGCACATTGCCGTTTTCCATGCGGCGCGCATAATAAACCGTTTTTTCCGTAAGCGTTTTCGAGTATCGCACGCTTGTGCCGCTGCCCTTGAGAAGGGCGTCTTTAACCTCTTCGCGGTCGGCATGGTTATCCATCTCGGCAGGATTTGCGCTTGTGTCTTCAAGCACCGTTCCGTCCGCTCCTATGAGAGTTATTCGTTTTTCGCCGGAGGAAAAATTCTTAAAAAAGCCTTCCTCATGTTGTGTTACGGCATATTCTATGTAGTCTGCCTCGCTCTGCAGCTCTTTTTTTATCTGTCCCTCAAAAAAGCTGAAAAGTATGCCCATTGTAAGAACAAGACTTATTATAAGCACCAGAACGGATGTTAAAAAAGTGGATTTGAATATCTTGGCAGTCATCTCGTCACCTCATTTTATTAATCATCGCTGAGCTTGTATCCCACGTTTTTCACGGTTTTGATAAGCTCGCCGGCGTCGCCGAGTTTTACGCGCAGCTTTCTTATGTGCACATCAAGCGTTCTCGACTCGTCGTAAAACTCTCCCCATACTTTAGAAAGCAGCATATCGCGCGTGCAAACCGCGCCGTGCGCATTTAAAAGTTCATAGAGCAGAGTATATTCTTTAAACGAAAGCGAAATTTCTTCTCCCCGCACCTTAACCGTATGCTTTGAAGGATTTACCGAAAGTATCCCTACCTTGTACTCTTCATTTTTTTCCGTGTTTCTGCCCACACGTCTTAAAAGCGCCTTCACTCTCGAAATAAGCTCAATCATTCCGAAAGGCTTTGATATATAGTCGTCCGCGCCCATATCAAGTCCCGTAACTTTATCATATTCGCTTCCTTTTGCCGTCAGCATAATTACGGGCAAATCCTCTGTTTCCGCCGCAGAGCGCAGTCTTTTCAGAATAGAAAGCCCGTCCTCTTCCGGCAGCATTATATCGAGCATAACAAGCTCCGGAACACACTCACGCACCGCCGCCCAAAATTCCGATGGCAGAGCAAAGCCGCGCACTTCAAATCCTTCTTTTGAAAGCGCGTAGCATACAAGCTTTCTTATATTGTCATCATCTTCAACAAAATATATCATGCTAAAGCACCTCCGTATGAAATTTATTCTATCACAAAAAGAGAAAACAATCAACCGTCAATTTCCGCATGCTCTCCCGTAATTGAATAAATAACCCATTCTGCAATATTTTCGGCATGGTCTCCGATGCGTTCGAAATACTTTGCTATCATAAGCAAATCTATAAGCGCTTCCGCATTGTCCGTTTCGTCTTTGACGGCGGAAATGAGCTCGTTTTTAACTTCTTCGAAAAGTCCGTCCACAACATCGTCGTGCTTTATAACGCTTTCTGCCGCCGAAACATCCTTTTTGACAAAGGATTCTATGCTTTCCGTAACCATCTTTATTGTGGCGCGCGCCATATCGGCTATATGCACCTTGCTGCCTATGCCGCTTTTCGTAACAAAACCGGCTATTTCCGCAATGTCGGAAGCCTGATCGCCTATTCTCTCCATATCCGAAATCATTTTAAGCGCTGAAGAAACCGTGCGCAAATCCTTTGCCACAGGCTGCTGGCAAAGCAAAAGCCTCATGCAGAGGTCTTCTATGTCACGTTCCTTTCCGTCTATCTGTCTGTCGGTTTCAATTATATTTTCTTTCAGACTTTCGTCTCCTTCGGCTAAATATTTTGCCGCCGCAGAAATTGCTTCCTCGCACAGCGCGCCCATAATAATAAGCTCGTCATTAAGTCTCAGAAGCTGTCCGTCAAAACGATTTCTCATCATCCGAACCTCCCCGTTATATAATCCTCCGTTCGCTTGTCACGCGGAGCCGAAAACATTTTTTCCGTATCGTCATACTCAACTATTTCACCAAGCAGGAAAAATGCCGTTTTATCTGCCACGCGCACCGCCTGCTGCATGTTGTGAGTAACCATAATAATCGTATATTTTTCGCGAAGTTCCATTGCCAGATCTTCTATTTTCGATGTTGAAATAGGGTCAAGGGCTGAAGTGGGCTCGTCCATAAGAAGCACTTCGGGCTCCACCGCCAGCGCACGCGCTATACAAAGCCTCTGCTGCTGACCGCCGCTCATTGAAAGGGCGCTCTTTTTAAGTCTGTCCTTGCACTCATCCCATATTGCCGCCTGTTTTAATGCGCGCTCCACAATTTCCTCAAGCTTTATGCGCGAACGGATTCCGTGTATTCTCGGACCGTATGCAACATTGTCAAAAATGCTCATCGGAAAGGGGTTCGGCTTCTGAAACACCATGCCCACGCGCTTGCGCAGCACGGTATCGTCTATATCTTTAAATATATTCACGCCGTCCAGTGTAACAAGTCCTTCCGTACGGCAGCCTTCAACCAAATCGTTCATTCTGTTCAGCGTCTTCAAAAAAGTTGATTTTCCGCACCCCGAAGGCCCTATAAGCGCGGTTATTTTATTTTTGGGAATCGAAATATTTATGTCTTTTAACGCATGGTTTTCGTTGTACCAAAGGTTTAAGCCTTCGACTTTAATTATATCGCTCATTCCGATTTTCCTTTCTGTAATTTTTTTGCGGCCAATCTTGCCGAAATATTTATGGCAAGAGTGATTGAAAGCAGTATCGCCGCAATTGCAAAAGCTATGTCAAATTCTCCGCGCTCTTTTGCGTACATGTAAAGCGCAACCGTGAGCGTGGAACCCGCACGGCCGGGCATCGGGGCTTCGAAGAGACCTATTATCTCGTTTGCCATACCTGCCGTAAAAAGAAGCGCCGCACTTTCACCCACAACTCTTCCGATTGACAGAATACACCCCGTGACAATTCCGTCCACGGCAGACGGCAGCACGGCTGTGCGAATCATATACCATTTTCCGCATCCGAGTGCGAGTGCGCCCTCCCTGTAGCTTTGAGGAACGGTTTTAAGGCTTTCCTGAACCGTTCGTATGACCGTCGGAAGGGTCATAACCGCAAGTGTTGCGGCACCGGCAACAAGACTTGTGCCGAGGGAAAAGAACCGCACAAATATAAGCATTCCTGCAAGACCGTATATAATAGACGGTATACCGGCAAGCGTTTCGGTTGCAAGCTCCACGAGTGCAACCGCTTTCTTGTTTTTTGCATATTCTGTGAGGTATATCGCCGCACCTATGCCTAACGGCAGCACCAAAATGAGCGTCATAAGTATTATGTAAAGCGTATTTAAAATATTGGGAAGTATGCCCACCGTTTCTTTAACAAGACTCGGCTTTGTGCTCAAAAAGCTCCACGTAATATGAGGCAGACCGCGCAAGAGAATATATCCTATAAGAAATATAAGCAGCGCCGCCGTAAGCCCCGCCGCCGTATACATCAAAATGTTGAACACGCAATCTTTCGCTTTTCTTCCGCCGGATATTTTGTTTTTCATTGCGCTCACCTCTTTTTCAACGCGTTTAATATGATATTAATTATAAGAATAAAAACGAAAAGCACCAGTGCCACGGAAAAAAGTGCCTGCCTCTGAAGTCCCGATGAATAAGACATTTCCGAAGCCACGGCGGTTGTTAAAAAACGTACGCTTTTAAAAAGCTTCGGCATATTCGAGACATTGCCCGAAACCATCATAACCGCCATTGCCTCGCCTATTGCACGCCCCGTTCCGAGCACCGCAGAGGCAAATATTCCGCTTTTTGCCGCCGGGAGAATTACGCGGAAAATCGTTTCGTTGCGCGTTGCTCCGAGAGCCAGAGAGCCTTCCTCGTATTCCCTCGGTACGGCTTTTATCGCCGTTTCCGAAACGCTTATAACAGACGGCAGAATCATAATTGCCAGCACCAGTATCGCCGCAAAAAGACTCGCCCCGTCGGGCAAGCCGAAAACATTTCTCACTGCCGGCACCAAAACTATCATACCAACCAGGCCGTAAACCACCGAGGGTATTCCCGAGAGCAGATTTACAGCCTCCGAAAGGGCGGCGGCTATCGGGCGCGGAGCAGCTTTTGCCATATATGCCGCGCAGAGAATGCCCATCGGCACTCCCAAAACAACAGCGCCCAGAGTTCCGTATACGGAGGAAAGAATAAAAGGCAGTATTCCGTATGCCGGTTCCGCTCCGGTGGGATTCCACTCCTTGCCGAGAATGAATTTTAAAAATCCTATTTCGCGTATTGCCGGTATTCCCGAAAGGCACAGAAAGAGCGTTATTGCCGCCGCGAATGCGAGCGCCGCAAGACCGCATACGGTGAATACGGCACTCATTGTTTTTTCCAAAGCATGTGACTTTTTCATTACACATCATTCCTTATTTGATAACCGGGATTGCGCCTGCTTTTTCAATAAGACTGTCTGCCGCAGAGCTTGTTGCAAAGTCGAAGAACTTCTGTGCCTCCGCGCTGAGCGCCGTACCCTTGCGTGTTACCAAAACAAAATTTCTCTGAATCTTATATGTTTTATCCTGAATTGTCTCTTTTGAAGGTTTAACTCCTTCAACGCTCAAAACTTTTATCGTATCTTTAACCGCTGCCAGTGAAGCGTAGCCGATTGCATTGGGGTTGCCTGAAACTGTCTGAATAACATCGCCCGTTGATGTGAGCTCCTGGCTGTATTTGCATTTGTCCTTTGTGCCGGTGATAGACTCAAAGCCGTCTCTTGTGCCCGATGCCGCTTCTCTTCCTATCGGAACTATCGGTTTGTCTTCGCCGCCGACTTCTTTCCAGTTTGTAATTTCACCCGTGTAAATCTTGCCTATCTGCTCAACACTCAAATCCTCCACGGTGTTTTCCGGGTTTACTATAATTGCGATACCGTCGATTGCAACAACAGTTTCTTCGAGGTTCTGCTTTTCGTCATCTTTTAAGTCGCGGCTTGAAAGACCGATGTCGCATCTGCCTTCGGAAACCGCCTGAATGCCGGAACCCGAACCTGTGGGATTGTAAGTTACCTTAACATTTTTGTTTTCATCCATGTAAGCTTCGCTCAAATAGCCTATTACCTTCTCCATCGATGTAGAACCGTCTGTCGATACCGTTGCCTGTGTGCCGGAAGGCGCTGCCGTCTGCCGGGCCGTGTCTCCTCCGGTTGAGCCGCATCCGCTCAGCATACCTACCGCAAGCGCTGCCGCCAAAACTGTTTTCATGATTTTCTTCATCAAAATCACTCTCCTTAAAAATTCCTTTTATTTTTTACATTTTTGATTATACTGCTTTCAATGTTAATTCCGAAAGCTTCTTTTTGTTAATTCTAAGTAAATAAAGAGAAAAATTAAAAACAGTGCAGCAAAAATGCTTTTTGCTGCACTGTTTTTAATATCAATATAAATTTATTCCGTCTCTTTTTTCGATTTTTCAATAATCGCCTGAGCAACATTTGCCGGAGCCTCTTCATATCTTTCGAATTCGAGCGAGAATTTGCCTCTGCCCTGAGTCATCGAGCGCAAATCGGTTGCGTATTTGTTCATTTCGCTCATCGGCACCTCAGCTTCAACCAAAGCCTTGCCGCCGCCTATCGGGTTCATACCGAGGATTCTGCCGCGGCGTTTGTTTACGTCGCCGACAATATCTCCCATGCTGCTTTCCGGAATCGTTACGGAGAGCTTTCCGAAGGGTTCAAGCAAAACGGGATTTGCCTGCTTTAAGCCTTCCTTATATGCCAGCGAAGCCGCCACCTTAAACGCCATTTCCGAAGAATCAACCGGGTGATACGAGCCGTCAACAAGCGTTGCCTTGAGGTTAACAACCGGATATCCCGCCAAAACGCCGTTTTGAATACATTCTCTCAGACCCTTTTCAACAGCCGGGAAATAGTTTTTCGGGACAGCGCCGCCGAAGATGTTTTCGGAAAATTCAAGATCTTCCTGTTCGCCCGGTTCAAACTCAATCCAGACATGACCGTACTGACCGTGACCGCCGGACTGTTTCTTGTGTTTTCCTTCAACCTTGACTTTTTTGCGTATAGTCTCTCTGTACGGAACTTTGGGTTCGAAAAGATCAACCGAAACGCCGAATTTTGCTTTAAGTTTGCTTACGATAACGTCAAGGTGCTGCTCGCCCACACCGGAAATCAGCATCTGACGTGTTTCTTTATTATTTGTTACTTTAAAGCACGGATCTTCTTCTTCAAGCTTGCGCAGACCCGAGCTTACCTTCTCCTCATCGCCTTTTGCCTTTGGCGCAATTGCCATGGACAAAACGGGAACGGGGAATTCTATGGAGTCGAGAAGGACGGGCTTTGAAGCCGAGCAAAGCGTGTCTCCCGTTGCGGTTGCGGCAAGCTTTGTAACGGCGCCTATATCTCCTGCCGTTATCTCCGAAGCTTCAAGCTGCTTTTTGCCGCGCAGGCAGAAAAGCTTGCCTATCTTCTCATTTGTATCTTTATTTGCATTGTATACGCTTGAATCAGACTTGATTGTGCCCGAATATACGCGGAATATTGAAATTTTTCCGACAAACGGATCGGCAACTGTTTTAAATACCAAAGCCGAAAGCGGAGCGTTCTCACTTGGCTCAATCTCAATATCTTCGCCGGTTTTTGCGTCTTTTGCCGCTACATTTCCGTTATCTGCCGGGGACGGGAAATATTTGGTTATCGCTTCCAAAACGGAAGAAACGCCGAGGTTTGCTATAGCGGAACCGCCGAACACCGGAACTATTGTTCCGCTCTTAACACCGCTTTTAACCGCCGTGTAAATTTCATCCTGCGTAAATTCTTCTCCGGCAAAGAACTTCTCCATGAGTTCATCGTCCGTTTCGGCAACGGCTTCCATCAAAAGCTCGCGCACGGAGGCTATATCATCCGCCATGTCGTCGGGTACTTCAATCTCGTCAACGCCGCCGCCCGCATTGTATTTAAATGCGCGCATCTTAACCACATCGACGTGACCCAAAAGCTTGCCGTTTTCCTTTATCGGGAACTGGAACGGAGCAATTGCCGTTCCGAAACGCTCTTTAAGCTCTTCTATAACCTTCATGTAATGTGCGTTCTCATCTTCCATCTTATTTATGAAAAACGCAACCGGAATACCTTTTTCTTTGGCATAATCCCATGCCTGCTCTGCGCCCACGGATATACCGGAGCGGCCGCTGATAAGTATAATCGCACTGTCCGCAACTCTCAGACCTTCAAAAACTTCGCCTACAAAATCAAAATAGCCCGGTGTGTCAATGATATTTATTTTAACGTCATTCCACTCAATCGGAGCCATACTGGTGTTGATTGAAATAGCGCGTTTTATTTCTTCAGGATCATAATCTGTTACCGTGGTGCCGTCAGAAATCTTCCCGAGACGGTCGGAAGCCTTGGAATCAAAAATCATTGCCTCGGCAAATGATGTCTTACCTACTCCTCCGTGTCCCATTAAACAAACATTTCTTAATTTCTCTGTTGAATACTTTTTCATTACAATCCTCCTAAATATGATATTACTTAATGCAAAATCCTGCACTAATTATATTATAATACATATCCGGATATGATTAAATACT
>USAP01000002.1 GCA_900552775.1 uncultured Eubacteriales bacterium
TCGTAATACTGACGTATACGACCGCCTGTTTACGAAGTATAAACTTAAAGAACGGCTTTCAAAACCAATACTTCCTTATCGGGTTGTGGCTTTTTAAACAGCTTTGTTTTTTTAAAAGCAAATATCAGTCGTTAAAGCCCTCACGCGCCGCATATGTCGTATGCAAAAGCTCATGAGCCTTATGCGAATTAGGTTCTCCCAAAAACTCATCATAAAGCGCCTTAACCTGCATATTGTTGTGAGACTGACGCACAGCGTTTCTTTCGTCCTCGGAATAAAGCGCCGCTGCTCTCTTTTCCTTATACGTATCGAGAATATCAATATCCTCATCGGGCAAAAAGCACGGTTTCACATACGGCTGACCGCCGCCCGCAATACATCCGCCGGGGCAGCCCATTATCTCGATAAAGTGATATTTTGACTTGCCCGCTCTTATATCGTCAAGCAAAACCTTTGCATTCTTCATGCCGTGAGCCACTGCTACGTTTACGGTTGTGCCGTTTATGTCAATACTTGCTTCACGGATTCCGTCAAAACCGCGTACAGCCTCAAACTTAATAAGCTCATGCTCTTTACCTGTGAGCGCATGGTAAGCCGTTCTCAATGCAGCCTCCATAACGCCGCCGGTAACGCCGAATATAACTCCGGCTCCGGTGTAATCGCCGAGCAAATCAGCGTCAAACTCCTCATCCGGAAGCTTTTTGAAGTTTATGCCTGAACGCTTTATAAGCTTTGCAAGCTCACGTGTTGTTAAGACAGCGTCAACATCCATAAATCCGTTTGTTTTAAGCTGTTCTCTTTCTTTTTCGAATTTCTTTGCCGTGCACGGCATAATTGAAACTACGAAAATATCTGCCGGATCAATGCCGTTTTTCTCGGCATAGTAGGACTTAACTATTGCGCCGAACATTTCGTGAGGAGATTTGCAGCTTGAAAGATGCGGAAGCAAATCGGAATAATTATACTCCGCGTAGTTTATCCAGCCGGGGGAGCACGATGTTATCATCGGAAGAACTCCGCCGTTTGTTATTCTTCCGAGAAGCTCGGTTGCCTCCTCCATAATTGTGAGGTCTGCGGCAAAATCGGTATCGTAAACCTTGTCGAAACCAAGACGGCGAAGCGCCGCAACCATTTTTCCGGTAACGGGCGTGCCTATTTTCATTCCGAATTCCTCGCCAAGCGCCGCACGAACCGCAGGAGCCGTCTGAACAACTATGAATTTGCCGCGGCTTTTCGCCTCGTCAATTTTATGTATTTCGGACTTTTCCATCAATGCGCCCGTAGGACAGACGCTTGTGCACTGACCGCAGAGTATACACGGCGAATTTGCAAAGGATCTGTTTTCGGCAGGAGCAACAATTGTTGCAAAGCCGCGGTTCTCAAATCCCAAAATACCTTTTCCATGAGCATTTTTACATCTTTCGATACATCTTCCGCAGAGAATACATTTTGAAGTATCGCGAACGATGGACGGCGTAAGCTCGTCCAAGGTTGTCGGGGTTTTTTCTCCCTCAAACATACCCTCTCTCGCGCCCGTAATGCGCGCAACGTGCAAAAGCTCGCAGTATTCGTTTTTATCGCACTGCTGACAGTCTGTCGAGTGGTTTGAAAGAAGCAGCTCAACAGATGCACGCCTTGCCGCAACCGCCTTGGGCGACGAAATTGTGATTTCCATTCCTTCGCTTACGGGATACACACAGGATGCTACAAGACCTCTTGCCCCGGTTGCCTCAACGAGACATACGCGGCAGGAACCTCTTGAACATTCACCGTGATTGTATGCACAAAGGGACGGAATTTCATAACCGCACTTTTTGGCGGCCTCAAGTATTGTAAGCCCCTCCTCAACTTTGTAGGAAACGCCTTCTATTTTAATATTAATTTCTGACACTTAATTTCCCTCCCTTATTTCTTTATAACAGCGCCGAATTTGCAGGAAGACATACACATTCCGCACTTTATACACTTGCTACGGTCGATTACGAACGGTTCCTTGCCGACAACGCCCGAAATAGCATCAACGGGACACTGTCTTGCACAGAGACTGCATTTTTTACACTTGTCGGGGTCAATGCTGTAGCTTGTAAGTCTCTTGCAAACGTGTGCGGGACAGTTCTTGTCAACGATATGAGCTATGTATTCATCTCTGAAATGAGTAAGGGTTGACGTAACGGGGTTTGCCGCCGTCTGCCCCAGAGCGCACAAAGCGCCGTTTTTAATTGTAGCGGCAAGCTCTTCAAGCTGGTTTAAATCTTCCATATCAGCCTTGCCCTCGGTTATCTTTGTGAGAAGCTCAAGCATTCTCTTTGTACCGATACGGCAGGGTGAGCACTTACCGCAGGACTCGTCGCAGATAAATTCCATATAGAATTTTGCAACGTCAACCATACAGTTATCCTCGTCCATAACAATTGCGCCGCCGGAGCCCATCATTGAGCCTTTTGCAACGAGACTGTTGAAGTCTATGGGCGTGTCGAGATCCTTCTCTGTCAGACAGCCGCCGGAGGGACCGCCCGTCTGTATAGCCTTGAATTTCTTTCCTTCGGGGATTCCGCCGCCGATATCATAGATAAGCTCGCGGAGCGTTGTGCCCATGGGAACCTCAACAAGACCAACGTTGTTTATTTTACCGCCGAGGGCGAACACCTTGGTGCCCTTGGAATTTTCCGTGCCGTATTCCGCAAACTTTGCGGCGCCCTCTCTTAATATATAGGGAACGGTTGCAAGCGTTTCAACGTTATTTACTATAGTCGGGCTCTGCCACAGACCCTTAACTGCCGGGAACGGCGGACGGGGACGCGGCATACCTCTCTGACCCTCTATGGAATTCAGAAGAGCCGTTTCCTCACCGCACACGAATGCGCCGGCGCCGAGTCTTATATGAACGCGGAACGAGAAACCCGTGCCCAAAATGTTTTCTCCCAAAAGTCCAAGCTCTTCAGCCTGCTTTATAGCTATTTTAAGTCTGTTAACGGCAATGGGATATTCCGCACGAACGTAAAAATAACCGTTTTGTGCGCCTATTGCGTAACCGGCAATCATCATGCCTTCTATAACGGCAAGAGGGTTGCCTTCGAGGATTGACCTGTCCATAAAAGCACCGGGGTCACCCTCGTCGCCGTTACAGACAACATATTTCTCACCGTCGGGCTGAGCAAACGCAAACTGCCATTTTCTGCCCGTCGGGAAGCCGCCTCCTCCTCTGCCGCGAAGTCCGGAATCCAAAACCTCTTTTATAACGTCCTCGCGAGACATTGAAAGAGCTTTTATAAGACCCTTAAATGCGTCAAAGCCCAAAGCCTCTTCGATATCCTCGGGGTTTATCTGACCGCAGCCGTGCAAAGCAACACGCACCTGCTTTTTATAGAAGTTTATATCATCCTGCTTTATAACCTGTTCTTTGGTTGCCGGCTCGATATACAAAAGCCTCTCAACAACCTCGTGGTTTATTATATCCTTCTCGAAAATTTCTTCAACGTCGTCAAGAGTAACAAGCCTGTAAAGAGTGTCCTCGGGATAAATCTTTACAAAAGGTCCCTGTGAGCAGAAGCCGAAGCAGCCGACTTTGTTAACCGAAACCTTGTCCTCCATTTTATGTTCTTTTACAAGCTCGGAAAATTTCTCCTGAATTTCGGCCGAATTTGACGAAAGACATCCCGTACCGCCGCAAAGAAGTATTGCGCGCTTACCGTTTTCTCCCACCATTTTGGCGTCAAAGCTTTTGGAGCAATCACAAATTTTTGAATTTAATTCATCAAAGTTTTTAATCATTGACCCGCACCCTCCATATTACGATATTCTTCGATAATTTCGGGAACCTGGTCAACCGAAACCTTGGGATATACCTTTCCGTTAATGGATACTGCCGGAGCAATACCGCAGGCGCCGATACATCTTAACGCATCGATGGTAAACATACCGTCTTCTGTCGTTTCACCGGGTTTAACGCCCAAAACCTCGGAAAACTTATCGATAATATGCTGCGCGCCCTTAACATAGCATGCCGTACCGAGACAGCAGCCTATAATATATTTCCCTTTTGGCTGTAAAGAGAAAAATGAGTAAAAAGTAACCACCCCGTATATTTCGGCAACGGAAATACCCGTTTTTTCCGAAACAAGCTCCTGCGCCTCCAGAGGAATATAACCGTATTCGTTCTGGATATCGCTGAGGATCATCATTAGAGGCGTTTTTTCCGCTGTGTATCTGTCGCAAATTTCAGATATTTTTGCTGCGGAAGCATCATTCAAATGAGGCATTGATAGCCCTCCTTCCGAGTATTACGCTTTGTTATTTTTTTAACACAATATAGCACAAAGCACACAAAAAGTATTATACAATTTATTGCAAGTTTTGTCAATAAAAAAAGCGCTCAGTAAACATATTTGTCACATTGTTTAAAAAATTTGTCGAACATATATATATAATGCACATATTTTTTGCGCGCCGCGGGAGACCCCATCACCGTTTCTCCGTAAAACGCATTAATATTGAGATTTCCGCGTCTTTTACATTCTCCGTACGGAAAGCAAGCTTTACGAATTCCTCGTTTTTATCCTGCTCGGAGTTTTTCGGCGATGTCTCCATGGGCATTGCCTTCATAACCGAAAATTCTCCCGGAATGTCCGAAATAAGCGAAACCTCAAGATCCTTGTTTTTTCCCGTTAAAATTGCTTTTCGCCTGTCCTCCGACACACTGATTTCGCACGTTGTGTGCATAAACCACCAAACATCGGATTTTTCATTTGTTTTTATTTTGTCGCGTATTATTATTTCACTTCTGTTGTTTGTAAGCTCAAAGCTGCGCTTTACGCTTTCGGCATTGTACATATCGGTTAAATTGATTTGCGCAAATGCGCTTTCCCCCGACTTGAAAACATCTATTTTCGTATTTCCATCAAGGCTTTGTCCGCCGTCCTTCGAAGGGTTTATAACGAGAGTGTTATGACCCTCGGCTCTGTATCTGTAAAGATTCCACACGCTGTCCTCTATATTGTAATCATCCGCACCCAAATCACAGGCGTAGCGCGTGCCGAAGCCGTCAAGAACAAAGCTTCCCGCGTCCATATGACCGTGATAAACGTCCGTTTTGCCTGCGTGAATACCCAAAAATATCGCGTCATTGTCCCATCCGCTTCTGAAGGAGGCAACCTCCGTGTCGCGGAAATAAAAGTCCTTTTTAAGCTTTGCCGACTTTCCCGAAAGTTCGGGGTTATAATACAAAATATCTCTTATTTTACCCTTAACGTTTCCTTCCGTCAGCTGCTCCGTCCTGAGCGCGGACAGCGCGCTGTCGGAAAGCTTGTCGGCAAGAAAGAAAAGCTCGGGTGCATTCATAACCGCCATCGACGAATCGTGGAAATTAAAGCTTCCGCAGGGACCTGTTATTGCGGTGATGTAGTAGCCCGTTTGCGAAACTCCCGGCGCATTCAAATAACCGAAGGTGTCGGAAAAAACCGAATCAAGGCAGCAGCAAAAGCCGATAAAATACTCTGTCGCATACTGCCAGTAGGCGGGACCTTCGTACCATGCGCCGTCGGGACCGTATAACAAAACGGCTTTTTTAATAAGCTCCATGCCGCCGTCAAAAACCTCGGCGGCAAGCTCCGGTGCGTCCTCACAAACCGCCATCGCGCCCTCTGTAAGTCCCGAATTGCAGACAATATTCCAGTTGTCCGCCACTTCGCTCTGCGCCCATTTCCATGTTCTGCGCCTGTCCTTCGGCTCATCTCTGTAATCTTCGACTATCTGCATCAGACCCTTGTTTATTATGGAAGATTTAACAGTTTCGCGAAAATCCTCCGACATGTAATTGTAAAGCCAGTCGTAGGCAAAGGCAAGCCCCTCCGTCATTTCGGCAGTGTCGAGAAAATGATACGGATTCCAGTCGGGAAACGCGCAAACGGCTTTCATTTCTTTTATGCATCTTTCGGCATACCTTGTCTCCCCCGTCATTTGATAACAAAACGCAAGCTCCTGCATTCTGTCTCTCGCTCTGCGGCAATTCCGAAGAAGTCTTATGCCGTCGGGAATTTCGTATGTTACGGGCTCGATGTCAAAATATGTTTCCGCAAGCTCCTTGACATCCTCAAACCATTTTGAGACATTTGTGTCGTTTTTGATCCGCTCACGCAGAATTTTTATTTTGTTTTTATCCGCATATAGGCGCGGATGAGCGTTATCGGGGTGTTTTTCCAAAATCATTTTTACCATTTCGGAACCCTTTGGCGCATTGAAATATTTCAGGTTGTCCTTTTTGTTTGTGTTTTTCATATTAATCTCCATTTTGCCGTAAAATCGCCGGCACAAAAAATAATTAAAAATCTCTTATCACGAACCGATAAGGCGTATAAAGTGAATTGTTTACACAGCTTGAGGCTTAACGCGAAAAATCACGTTAAGCCTCAAGAAATGTATTTTTCCGCTGTCTTCCGGAGTTTTTAACATCCTGTTATGTCAGCGGAACAGGATAAAAAATATTTTTTATTTCCCGTAGATATTGCATTCGGTGATGGAATTCCAGTTTCCCATGCTTGAACCCTTGCAATATATTTTTACATATCTTCCCTTCACCTCTCCTATCGGGAAAATTTCTTCTTCAAGCGTTGTTCCCGTGGTTTCGCCCGTGAAGATATGCCTGTAATTTTCTCCGTCCTCCGAAACCGATATATCAAAATACTGTCTTCTTCCGTCATTGGATTTGTCCTGATAAACGGCAAGACCTACGTATTTGATTGTCTTAACCTCGCCCAGATCATAGACTATATGCGCGTTTCCGTATGCAGACCAACGCGTTGCAAGGTTTTCGTCAATGGTATTTTCCGCGTTGTTTTCGGGCTGCGGAACATCGCTTGCCTCAACGCCCTTGATTTCAAAATTCAAAACGTCTGACGGCGCCTTCTTTAAAATTTCGCGTTCTATTTTTATAACATAATGCTGTGTTTCTCCGTTTTCGGTCACCGAAACCACGGCGTATCCCGGCACGCTGCCGGTTGTCACGACGCTTATCTCACCCTGTCCGCGTGCCGTGATTTCGGGCGCTTTTTCATTTTCCGAAGGGCCTCTGTATGCGTAAACAAATCTGTCGCTCTCAAAACCTTCGATTTCCCTGCCGTCTGCCAGAATGCTTGTAAGCTTCGGCTTTTTCGGCGTCTCGGCGTTATCAAGAGTCCAGCTGTCAAGCTTTGTAACACCGGGCTTTATCCCCTCTTCCGCGCCTTCGATTGGCAGCTCAAACCGTAAGAGCATGGGAATAGTTAAATCCGTTACGTTTTTCGCGCAAAACGCAAGCTTTCTGTACTTTAAATTTTTGTTCTGAGAATCATTTTGCGGCGATGTCTCCATCGGGGCCGCCTCCATAACCGAAAATTCTCCGGGCGTGTCTTGAAGGAGCGAAATTTTAAGATTTCTGTATTCTCCCTTTATTGTTGCGCTCTTTTTATCCTCCGACACTTCAATGCCTTGTTCCGAGTGCATAAACCACCAGATATCCGAGGGCGTATCCGTCTTTATCTCGTCCTGAATTATTACGGCGCTGCGGTTATCGATAAGCTTAAAGCCGCGCTTTACGCTTTTGGCGTCGTACATATCCGTCAAATCCATAACCGCCAAGCTGTCGTTGTCGTCATACTCAAATCTGTCAATCTTCGCTGAGCCTTCTATTTTCTGTCCTCCGTCCTTCGAAGGATTTATAACGAGAGTGTTATGACCCTCGGCTCTGTATCTGTAAAGATTCCAGACGCTGTCATCTATATTGTAGTCATCCGCGCCCAAATCGCAGGCATAGCGCGTGCCGAAGCCGTCAAGAACAAAACTGCCCGCGTCCATGTGTCCGTGATAAACGTCTGTTTTGCCTGCGTGAACGCCCAGGAATACCGCATTGTAATCGTTCCAGTCGCTTCTTAATGCAGCAACCTCCGTGTCACGGAAATAATAGTCCTTTTTCATCAAAGCCGAGTCGCCGGAAAGCTCGGGATTATAATATAAAATGTCTCTTATCGAGCCTTTTGTGTTTCTGTTTTTCATCTGCTCCGTGCGAAGCGCCGAAAGCGCGCTGTCGGAAAGCTTATCCGCAAGGAAGAAAAGCTCGGGTGCGTTTACGGCAGGTATTTCGGAATCATGGAAATTAAAGTTTCCGCAAGGACCTGTTATTGCCGTTATGTAGTAGCCCGTTTGCGAAACACCCGGCGCACTCAAGTATCCGAACGTATCGGAAAAAACCGAATCCAGACAGCTGCAAAGGTCGATAAAATACTCTGTCGCATACTGCCAATAGCCGGGACCTTCATACCATGCGCCGTCGGGACCGTACATCAAAACAGCTTTCTCCAAAAGCTTCATTCCGCTTTCAAAAATCTCCGCCGCAAGCTCCGGCGCGTCCTCGCAAACTGCCATTGCACCCTGAATAAGTCCCGAATTGCAGACAATGTTCCAGTTGTCCGCAACACTGCTTTGCGCCCATCTGTATGTTCTTTTTCTGTCCTCGGGCTTATTTCTGTAATCCTGAACTCCCTGTTTTAAGCCCATTTCAATTATTGCCGTTTTAACCTTTTCGCGGAAATCGGGAGTAATATAGTTATACAGCCAATCGTACGCAAAGGCAAGTCCTTCCGTCATTTCCGCCGTATCGAGAAAGTGAGACGGATTCCAGTCGGGAAACTCGCAAACGGCGTTCATTTCCTTAATGCATCTGTCGGCATACTTTGTTTCGCCCGTCATCTGATAGCAAAATGCAAGCTCCTGCATTATGCTTCTTGCCTTACGGGAAATATTTAAAAGCCTGATGCCGTCGTAAATATCATAAACCACGGGGTCCGTACCTATATAAGTATCCGCATAATCTCTTATACCCTTAAACCATTTTGAAACGCTTGCGTCGGTTTTTACCCTCCGGCGCAAAACTTCGATTTTATCATCGTCGGCATAAAGGCGCGGATGCTTGTTATCGGGGAAGTTTTCTTTTATTTTGTTTATCGCTTCGATGCCCGAGGGCGCGTGAAAGCAAAGCTTGCCCGTAAGCTCCCTGAACAAATCGAGGTCCTTTTCGAGATCAAAGAAATTTTCTCTGTCGGCTATGACCACAAGACCGCATTTATCGTACGAAACCTTTTTCCCGAAGCCCTCGCTTATTGCTCTTATCGGAACAAAGGTTCTCGATTCGCGTATTTCGGGAGCAACGTCGAGGGGAATTTCTTTTCCGCCGAGCGTAAACTCATTTTGACCTATCGGGAAAACAGCCGTTTCCCCGTTGTAAACAGCGGTTACCGATCTTTCAATTTCGTTGTACGAAATCTCTGCGCCGATTGACTCGCCAGCCGCACGAAGCGGAACAAGCGTTCTTCCGTCCTTTATGTAAGGCAATACGGCTATGTTTTCGCTGTCAACGTATTTTACTTCACCGCCCGTGTACATCTTCGGCTGTCCGATGTAAAAAGCGGCTGCGTTTCCCATGAACATCTCGAGCTTGTGCCCGGGGGTTGTTTCCGCCCTTGCGGGTAACAATGATGCACTTATAACAAGAGATACAAGTATTGCTGTTAATTTTTTCATAATTACCTCCAACCTTTTTTCTGAATTATACAATAAAACTCAACACAAAGTCAATGATTTTATACAACATGTCAAGAAAACGGAATATAATGACAAAAAAGGTTAAGTGTATATATGAGACAGCCGGCGTGTGATGATTTTTTCTGACGTGCGGCAAAGCAATTATTCTGCCGGCAATTTCCAAAAGAGGGGGCAGAATAATAGTGTTTTATGGAGTCTGTGCGTTTTTGGTTCCTCTAATCCGTAAATGTTTATTGTGCAATATATGCTTCACAGCCGATAAGCGGCTTTAAAGTGGCGCTTTCCCAAAGAAAAGCCTTTATATCACAGCCGTCGTCCACACTGTCCACCGTTGCCGTAAGTTCATTTCCGCCAACCGCCGGTGTATATTCCTTTTTATCCACACTGACTAATCTGTTATTTTTATATGTACACAATATTAGTATTGTTTTTTCGGGCAAAACGGAATTTTCTTCCTGCTTTACGACTTTTACGGCTGCCGTCACGGCTCCCGACTTTGATTTCATAAATCTCACGCTGCCTATACTGTCCTCCGTTTTGGTTTCAGCTTTGTTTCCGTATGCCATAATCTCCGCAATGTTATAATTGCACGGACTGCTGTAACTGTTTCTGAACAATGTAAAGCGCATCTCGTTGCCTGTAAGCGTTTTTTCAAAGGGAATAAGTGTGGAGACATGCTCGCCGTCGCCGCCCTTATTTAATATAACGTTATCGTTTGCCACGGTCCACGTTGTTCCGAAAGCGCCCGATCTGCCAACCTCGACCTTGACGCGGTCTGCGATCACTCCTTCGTTTACAACAAATCTGCTGTTAAACTCCGCCCAGCCGATGTCATACACTCCGTCCAAGTCGATTGTTACAACCAACGCTTCTTTCGGAGACGGAGGACTTGTATATCTGTCATACTCGGTTTCCGTCATCAATTTATCTTCATAGGAACCGTCCGTAATTGCCGATGCAGGCAAAGCGGCATACTCTGCAGGCAGATTTACCGATACTGCCTTTCCGAGGCATACGTTGTAGGGCAAATCTCCGCCTTCAATTTCGATTCCGTAAGCTTCAAGCTCAAAAAAGCTGTAGCCTGTGCTGACTTCTTTTCCGCCGTTTGACTGAACTCCGCCTGTCGGGTTCCCGTCTTTATCCTCCCATTTATTTGTAAAAGTAAGCCTCAGCGCACTTCCCTTTGCCGAAATATTAAAATCTGTACGCACGCATGGCGCTATATTAACATTCCCGGGTTCCGCGCCCTGCTTCAGTCTTCCTCCCGAAAGAGCCTCCTCAAAGACATATGCTCCGTTTTTAACGTTGCCGACTTCTATTTTTACCTCCTCACCGAACGTATAGCCCTGGAAACGCTCGTAAACGGAAATCTTTGAAAAATCATATATTTTATCAAGCGTATATGTGATAATCAAAGGCTCATCGCCCGTTTTTGCCGCGTAACGGTCATCTCCGTTTGAGGCTATCTCTCCGTTGCGCATTTTGTATTCGCCGAGCACCGGCACTACGGCAGGCAAGCTTACCTCTGCCTTTGTTACATGATTCTGCGAGGCAAGCAAAATGTTTTTCGGAGTCGGCGGAGCAGCTTTCCATAAAGCCGTCAGTGAAACATTTTCTTCCGGCATTATAAACGACGTTTCCGCACTGCCGATATCCGCAAGCTTTGCGTTTCCGTTCACCGTCCATCCGTCAAATGCATATCCTTCGCGGCTTCCCGCAGATACGGCAACGGTTTCGCCGCTCTGATAGCTTCCGGCTCCGCTGACGGCAGCTTCGCTTCCGCTTATTGAAACTTCATGGCTTTCTCCCTCTTCTCCCAAAGTAAAATCAAGAATATCAAGAGTTCCGCTGCCCTCATACACAAAGAAAAGCGCCTCTGTGCCGTTATCAAACTTCACATCCTGCGAAAACTTTGTCCATTCGCTTGTTGCGGACAAAGGTATTTCCGCTATAGGACTTCCTATCATAGCCCCTGTATAAACCTTTATTTTTCCGCCCGAAGGAGCTTTTGCGGTTACTGAAATTTTGTTCGTATCTTTAAAGTAAAAATATTTATATCCCACATACTCTCCGGTCTTTAAAGCCGAAACATATTGCTTTGCAAAAACGTCTCCGTCTTTCCCTGTTTGCGCGTAGCTTGCACCCTGAGAAATATTGCAGGCAATATATGCGGGGAATTTGCCCTTTGCAAGCATGGGGCGGCCGCCGCCCAAGCCAAAGCTTGTTATTTCAACCTGATTTATCGAGCCGTCGGAATTTATATTTATTTTTTCGGCGCAGCCTTGTCTGCACTTTTTCCCGGTCTGACGATGATAGAATATGTAATATTCGCCGTTTATTTCGGCAATGCTTCCGTGGTTGTTTCCGTAAATTGCCTTTCTCTCAACATTTCCCTCATAACCTACATCGGTATTGCATACTATAATGCCGCCGAAAGAAAACGGTCCGCTCGGGCTGTTTCCGACAGCATAGGCAAGCTGATGTCCCTCTTCCTTGGAATAAATAAAATAGTATTTCCCGTTAATTTTTCTCATGCTCGCGGCTTCGAAAAATCCGTTTCCGGCATATTCTTCATTGCCCTGCTCACCCGTAATATACTTTCCGGGAACAATTCTCCGGCGCGTGTTTTCCTTAACGGTTACCATATCTGATTCTAGCTCAACGCAATAGGCTCCGTCGGCTCCCACGCCATTTGCTATTTGTCCGTTGTATTCCGTTTCGTCGTGCGTTGTATAACCTGCGTAAAAATATACTCTCCCGTCATCATCCACATATGCCGCCGGGTCGCACGCAGGGGGATCACCGGCTTTTCTGCCGTAATTCGTGCCGTCGGGGTATTGCACCGCTCCGAGATATTCATATTTTCCTGCCGGCGTATCGCATTTCGCAACGCCTATTCTTCCCGAGCCGTTTAAAGGATAGTAAAGATAATACTTGCCGTCTGCGCCCTTTGTAACATCGGGTGCGTAAAGCGCCTGACCCGAAGAATAACTCGGGTCACTGTCACAGGCCCAGATTACGCCGTCACACCTCCACGCCGATAAATCGTTTGCCGGTGCAGACCATGCAACATAATCCGTGCCGCACCAATCGGCTCCTTCGTAATGGTCGTGACTTCCGAAAATATACACGCGGTCACCGAAAACATGCGGCTCTCCGTCCGGTATATATTCATAACTCGGCAGGTACGGATTGTATATTCTCTCTGTCATATAATTTGTCTCTTCCTCTCCGCTTTCACCCGAAGATATTTCCGTTCCGAATGCCTCAAGCTCCGCAAGCTGGTATAAAGATTCACCGTTTCCCTTTAATGCTCCGGGCGTGAAAGTAAATTTAATTATGTTTCCGCTTGCCGCCGCAAAAGAAAATTCCGTTCTGACGATTTCTCCGTCACTTCCGGTTGTTCCGCTGTTTAATTTACCGTTTTGAACAACCGCCTTCATTGTTTCTGATGTACCTACTTCAACATTTACGCCGTTCGCCATAGAACCTACGGTAAAGAAACGCTCGCGTACCGCAACGGCAGTTAAGCTGAATTCTTTTTTTAGATTAACGGTTACCGTAAGTTCTCCCGTTTCCGATTCCTTTGATACAAACCGCGTACTGTCAATTCCGTCAATAACATTTTCTATTTCCAAACCCTGATTGCGTTTTGATATATTTGCCGCTATGCTTTTTGTTTTCGCCGGCAAAATATTAACGTGTTCGTCCGCCGCACAAAACGATGTAAAAAGTGCCGCCAGCACAGAGATAATTACCAAAACAGAAAATAATTTTTTGCTCATTTCAAAACCTCCGTATATTTTTTATTTTTTAACCGAAACAAAACTTATTAAAAAAGGGGGGCAAACAAGCATGATACCTGTCTACCCCCCCCCGCGAATTTTTACATGTACGCGGAAATTGATAGCTTTTCCTTATTCAAAATTCAAACCGTAAATCAGAAATTATAATCTATTTTTACGATTTCGCCTTTCTTTGCAGACTCAACCGCCGCACAGCAAACGGCAACGGTTTTCGCACCTTCCATGCCCGTCATAAGAACGGGAGTTCCGTTTAAGAACGAATCGATCATAGCTTCCTGCTCGCCGCCTATATTGTGGTTGTTAACCACAACGGGAATTTCATGTCTTATGCACTGGTCAGCTCCCGGGAATACGCCGCCGAGGAATTTGTCCGTCGCCTCGTCACCGTCCTGTGCTCTGTAGAGAGTGAGATGATTGTCTGTGTTTGTAACAACGATTGT
Source organism: uncultured Eubacteriales bacterium (assembly GCA_900552775.1). Classification (GTDB taxonomy): domain Bacteria; phylum Bacillota; class Clostridia; order UMGS1883; family UMGS1540; genus CALCLY01. Next base: position 13,817 of record USAP01000002.1, read on the forward strand.
TCCGCGGCTTCCGTAAAGCACGGTTCTCATGGTGTAATCTCTCTTACAGCCGATGGACGTGAACACCTTGCCTATTACATCATTCGGGAACTTGAATATTGCAACTGTGCAGTCGTTTACGGGCCATGTTGTAAGCATTTTATGATTTGAGAAAGCCGAAACCTCTTTGGGATCGCCGGCTATCCAGCGCAGAAGGTCTATAGCGTGGCACGCGCCGCCTATAATGGGGTCGCGGTCGGGGTCAACTCTCCAGTTGTCAGTACCGGGAATATGTGCATAATCGTGAGCATATTCGGATTCAACATAGAAAAGCTCGCCTATGTAACCTTCGTCAACCATTCTCTTGGCTTCAATAAAGCCCGGTGTGTATCTGCAAATCTGACCTACCATAAGAATTTTACCGCTTTTATCGGCAGCCTTTATCATCTCAGCACAGTCTTCAACATGGAGAGACATCGGCTTTTCGCACAAAACGTTTTTGCCGGCATTTAAAGCTTTAATCGTGGCATCCTTATGTGCCTTGTCGCCGGTTGCAACGGTTACGATATCAATATCCTCTTTTGCGAGCATCTCGTCAACGTCGCTGTAAACACCTTTAATTCCATATTTTTCGGCCACTTTTTCAGCCTTGTCGCGGTGTACGTCACATACGGCAACTATTTCAACATTTCTGATAAGGCTCAGCGTATTAATATGATGCGAACCGAATGAACCCGTTCCAACCACTGCGTATTTTACCTTTTTTTCCATTTTTAAAACTTCCTTTCGCGTAAGGCGTCCGCCTTATTTATAATTATATATCAGGATTACTCCGGGATTGTTGTATTTACTGAACATTGCAATCTTGGAATAATTCTCTCCCGTGTTTTTATAGTCGCAGATATCCCCCGTATCCGCAACCGAAGCCTTGAGCTTTCCGTTTTTAAGCTCAAGCTTATAAACTCTGTAGAGCAGTGCGTTAACCGACTCAACATCCTCTGCCTTCAAAACCACTCCGTCTTTGTCAAGATCCTCCTGAGTGAGCCACAGATTGCCGCCCTCCTCAGAATAAACGCTTGCCTTGAGCATTCTGTTGCTGTCGGAAATATCTTTTGTTATGGCAGAGTTTTTGAGGATATAGTCATTCTCTCTGTCATAGTAAAGCTCAATGTCCGTAACCTCCTGAGTTTCGGAATTCAAAGCAAGCTTTACGGCGTCTCCGCAGGAAAGCGTATGCTTTTGTCCGCTCAGTCCGGGAACGATTGACATGAGATTGTCTATAACGGAATTGTCTTTAACTATGTTTGTTACCTCCGCTCCGCCGCGCAGACCGTGTATTATATAACAGGAGGTGCCGTCCGCCGATACTCCGCGCGTAACGTAATCGATAATGGTTACCTCAACGTTTTCGTCTATCTTCTCAGCGCCGCTGCCCGTAAACATGAGGACAGCTCCGGCTATGTGGGAATCCGCACGGTCGGCGTAAGCGTTTATGGAATATCTTCTGTCGTTTGTATAGTAGCTGCGGTTCTTCACCCTGTAAAGACTGTCATCGGATTCCACAACGGAAGGCACCATAAATACCTTTGTGCTGTTATTTATCGGCACTCTCGAGCCGAAAATATACTGATACGCGTTGTATTGCAAATCTCCGAGTGTGTTTTTTGACGAATCATATCCCTCGTAAAGAGCCGTCAGACTTTCTTCATTTTCATCCGCACCCTTTTGCAAAGTATCTATGCTGCTTATTATACCGTTGGCTTCGGAGAAGCGTATTATTCCCTCCGCCGGCAGAGCGCCGTCAAGATTTTCCTTTTTAACCGAATCGCCGTCCACCGTAACGCGCGATGCGGCGGTAAATATACGAACCTTCCCGTCATCACAGAGAATACGCAGCCTGTATTCTCCTGCAAAGCCTTTGTCTTTCCTGCTTTCTATCAGATAAGCCCACTTCATGCTTGCAGAATACGGCTTCATTGCCGAAATTTCGCCGTAAACATTAATTCCCCACAAGCCCGTGCTGCCTATCGAAAGCTTTCTGATTTCATTTTTATAGTTTGCCGAAGCCTTAAAAAAGCTTCCGTCTACCTCAACCGTTACATTTCCTCCGCTTTCATCAACTGAATTAAGCGTTCCTGAAATTTCGCGGCTTGAATAATAAAGTTTTGCATACTTGCCGTCACGGCTTTGAAGCACGGAAACTATATCGTATTCGCCGAGCTCTTCTATTTCCACAGTATCGCCGTATTCATCGGTAAACGTTATTTCTTTGTTCTTTGAGGAAAAGCTCTTTCCGCTCTCGTACATATCGAAAAATAAATCTTTTGCACCGATTGATTTTTTAACCGCAAACGTCTCGGGGTCCTCAACAATAACAGTATTGCATCTGCTGCCGTTTAAAACAAGCTTTATGTTTCCCTTGAAATCAGTGTAGTCCGAAGCTGACAAATATGCCGGTCTGCCGTTATATACCGTGTCCGCGGAGGAGGAAACAGTAATGTGCTTTTCACTTTCACCCTCATAATACGTAAGGACACCGTTTTTAAACGACGCAACGTCGTCGGGCGAAAGCGTAACAATCTGCTCCGACTTGTTTTTCGGAGTTATTGCCGCTATAATATCCTCATCCTTTTCGGCATAATAATAAATATCTCTTCCTGCAAGATCAAGCCTGCTGCCGTTATAATCGAATATCGTCCCGTCAACCATGATTTTTCCCTTTTCCATGGAATCTGCATTTTCAAAGGAGATACCCTCCGCTGCGCGAAAGCTTCCGGAATATTTTTTCAGTCCGTGATATTTTTCAATCCACGTTTCGCCCGTGCCCGAATCATACACAGCCTCGGAGCCGAAAACGGTCTGCTTGAAAATCTTTGTGTCAACGGCGTTTGCAAAAAGCTTTAAGGCGTCTCCCCATGTCATGGAGCGTTCTCCGTCAAGCCTTATGCCGCTTGTTATTTTGTTTTCCGCCGCACATACGAAATATCCCGCAGGGTAACCGCCGTATGCCTTTGCAAGCTCATCATAGCCGAGTGCCGACATGACAACCTTCACGCCCTCGGCGCACGTAATTTTGTCAAGAGGTCTGAAATTTCCGTTTCCGTCACCCTTAAACACTCCCGCGGCTTTGCACAAAAGAATATCCTTATAGTTTTCGTTGTTTGTCGTAACATCGTCAAAGCCTTCTGCCCCCTCGGGGGAAAGTCCCGACTTTTCAAGTCCCATCGAAAGCGATGTCAGTGAAGCAAATTCGCCGCGTTTGATTTTTTTGTCTGAATTGAATTTCTTTGCTGCCGATGCCGATATAAAGCCCAGCTCGGAAAGCAGCGTATACTCCTCAGACACCTCGGCGGCAGTATCTGCATACACAGGCACGGAAAGAAGCATCAGCGCCGAAACCGCCATACATATAAGTTTTTTAAATTTCATTGCCTTTACCTCCCGTTTACGGCGTCAAGCAGCATGCATATAATTTTTGCCGCCTCGGCTCTTGTGGCATATGCCTTCGGAGCAAACTCGTTATTGCCGCGTCCTGTAATTATTCCGTGCTCCTTCATCGCCGCAACGGCGTCTCTTGCGTATTCGGAAATTTCGGAGAAATCCGAAAAGCTGCTGCTGTCGCCTTTTTGCGAAAGCCCCGACGCCTTAAACGCCATAACCGCCATATCCTCACGCGTTATATTAAGTCCCGTTCCGAAACGGTCCCCGGCTATTCCTTTTACAATGCCTTTTTCAACGCCGCGCGCCACAAAAGGTGCAAACCAGTCGGAAGCGGAAACATCTTTGAAGTTATCCCTGTATTCCGACCCGCCGTCAGCAAACGCCGCGCATATAAGCTTTACAAATTCTTCTCTTGTTACGGTTCTCTCGGGTGAAAACTTTTTCTCGCCTGTTCCCGAAACTATTTTCTTTTCGGCAAGCTTTTCTATATATTCCTTCGCCCAGTCAAAACCTGCAAGATCTGTGAAAAGTTCGGTTTGGTCTTCCGGGGTTTTCTTATCCGCCGGTGTAAACCCTGCCGAACCTGTGCCGCCGCGCCCCGAGGTTTCCGTTCTGCCTGAACCGCTCGATGTGCCGGAAACTTTTGAAACTTCTTTGTCAATAAGCGCCGCAAGCTTTGAAATGCTCTGCGGTTTTTCCTCCGCAATCGCGGTGTTCACACTTTTTTTGCTTTTTAAAGCTTTGTATTTTGTCAAATCGATTTTGTGCCAATCTTCATTTTGCAGCAAAATTTCTTCAATGCCTGAACTTCCCGAAACGGTGGCAAGTTTTGCTATAAAACATGCGTCTCCGAAACTTTTTGTCATCTCATCAAGCGTTTTCCCCGAAACTCCGGAAACGATGTTCTTTTTATCATCGGCACTGAAATCTTTAAAGTATTCCGCAGGCTTAACATCTTCGGAAAAGCTGCATTCTGTCAAGAACGCCTCATCTCCGCTCTTTAAGAACATGGCTCTTGCAAAAGCGCGTCCGTACGATTCCGTTCCGCCTTTTGCGGCGCTTTCGCACAGAGAAACTATTGTTTTTTTCTCATCTTCCGAAAGTTCTGAAAATTTGTCCGCAAAACCCGTCAGAATCTCCGCGTTTTTAACCGTAAAATCATAAAGAGTGCCGTTTTTTGCCGCTGCGGCAAGTTCTTCTTCAAAAGTGTCGGAAATATATCGGAAAGCTTTTTCGAAAAATCTCGGCGCTTCGCCGCTGCTCTCCATAACCCTTATCCCGTAAAGCCCCGACACATCGCCCAGAGTATACTCGGGCACCGTGAATTTTTTGTCCGCACCCGACACAACCTCGAAAACGTTGCTGAACACCTTTGTAAAGCTTTCGGGTGTTACGGAATCTATATCGCTTTCCGAAACATTCGGATAAAGAATTTCAACCGTAACCCTTTCTCCCGCGTTGTCAGCCGTGCCCGATATGCTCACACGGTGTGTGGTTTTGTCAACCGTTGCGGAATTTATCTCGCCGGCGGACGCCGAAGCGCCCGCCGCAAGTGCAACGCACAGTGCGATTGGAATTATTTTTTCTTTCATATACTTCTCCGTTTCTGCGGCAGTTTTTCTTATTTTAGTTCAGCCGCCTTCTGTATCGGCTGCATATTGCTCTTCCAGAGCATTGCCGATACGCTGTAGTTGCCTTCCTCCGCGGGAACCTCCGCCGAAACGGTATGATCCGTGTTATCGGCGCTGTATCCGATTGTTTTAAGCTCTATGTCGAGAATACGTCCGTTTGCGTTTTTCACGGCAATAATAAAGGTAGCGTAATGCTTCGAATCAAGCACTCTGCCGTTTACCGTGGCTGAAACCGCACCCGCTTCGATTGCCGTTTTTGAAAGTTCAATGCTTCCAAACTCGTAGCTTGCGAGTGTTTTAAAGTCAAGCGTACCCGTAACGCTTCCGCCGGCATAGTCCTTAAACGTATATTCCATTGTGTAATTTTTGTTTTCTTCAAAGCTTCCGGATACGGAAACCCTTCTGTCTTTCAAGGTATCAAAGCTTGCGTCCGCTTCCGCACCGTTTAATTTAATTGAGCTTGCAATGGGGTCGATATTTGCGAGATCAACCGCAAAATCAAGCTTTCCGTCCGCCGCTATAACGACGCCGTCCTTCGGAGCCTCGGTTATTGTGTTTTGCCCCTTTTGGCTTACGCGGCAGCTGTCTATATAAGCCACTGCGCCCGGTTTGTTCGGGATAAAGAAGCCGAGTCTCGTAATTGTTGCAATTGCGCGCGGTATATCTGCGTCAGCCTTAAAGGTCTCTCCGCTTGAAAGATTCGTAATGCCCACATATGCGTGAGGCGTGTCGGCATCTGTGTCAAGGTATACCGAAAGCCTGTACCATTCCGCAGGATTAATTGCGCATACCTTTTTGTCCAAAAGCCTAAAGCTGTCTCCGGTGAAATACACAAACCCCGAATCCACATTAGCCGCAGCTCCTTCTTTATTGAGTCCGCGAAGCTGAACATGAAGAGGCGAGCCGTCCGTCACGCGGAGCACGGTTTCAACGAGCATATTCTTGGCTATCCCCAAATTATCGTTTATAAACTCCGAATACGTACCCGTTATATCCTTTAACGCAACAACCTTCCTGCCGTCTACGGTTTCACCCTTTGCGGTTGCTCTTATAACCTCGCCGTTTTTCGTATTTGTCTGCATCCAGCCGTAATACGCGTTTTTTGCAGGCTCGGCGCCGTCAGCGACAGGATCTAAAATTTTGTCTCCAACATTGTCAAATGAGAAATCGTTTATTGTTATTCCCTGCTTTGAAATTTTATTGGGGTCAAATGTCTTTACGGACATATTGGCAATATCCATTTCGCCGCCCCAGAGAACAAATCCCCATTTTGTGATATCTTTATTATCAGGCGTTGTAGCTTTCCCGCTTGCAGAAACAATTCGGTCTCCGTCATCAAAGAAAACAACGCCAGTCTGCTCATCAAAGAGATAATAGTATGTAACATGATACCACGGAGAATTTTCGCCGCACTTAATGGTAGCGCTTGAATTATTTGTGCCAAAATTTATCTTTCCGTTAAGATCTACATACATAAAGTTACATTCACCCGAGGTGTTCCTCGGCTGGAAATTGAATTTGCCCGCCGCCGCATATCTTATATCGGCTTCAAAAACAAATGCTTTTTCGCTCATCGGAACCGAAGCCGCAACTTCAGGTTGGAAATAACTGCCCGTGCTTGTAAGCTTCATATATTTTTTTCCGTTTTCACTTGCAACGACTGCCGCGCCGTTTGCAGCGCCTCCGGGAGCTCCGTAAAGAGACTCCCATGTTGTGCCTTCGTCATACTGCGAAAAATCAACGTTTAAAATTTCTCTCTGCGTAAATACATGTTTTAAAGGTGCATCTTCCTTAACAAAGGCATCATCAAAATAATATGTGTCCGCACCGGGTGTGTATATATCGAAAACCAATACCTTTTCAAGAGCCATCTTGCTGTCCTCGGCATAGCATTCAAATTCATCGCCGTTACCCGATATATGCGCGTAAACCTTACCTGTTTTACTGTATTTAACCGTTATATCATACCATTTGCCAAGCTCCATCTTGAAATCCGAAAGAGGGTAACTCGATTTCCAGAGGGTGATGCCTCCGTCATTGCGGAGCTTTAAAACCTGTCTGGAGTTTGCGTCGCTGTTGTGATACATAATAAGAGCAATGTCTTTTATCGACGTTTCTCTCTTTATGGCAAAGCTTGATGTAATTGTGTCTTCGATATTCCATTCGAGGTTTCCGTATCTGAATTCACAGTGAGCCTCTCCCGCAACCTTAACGCTTTTGCCTCTTTCCGTCTCCGCTATAACCGCGGAGCCTGCGTTCTGATATGACCATTCGGGAGATGCTACTCCCTGCTTCTTGGGGAATTCGTGACCTAAGTCGTATCCTTCAAAATCTGTTTGCGGAATAAGAATATCTCCTGCCGATGCCCCTGCTGTCAATGCGCACAAAGACAAGGTCATTGCCGCCGCACAAAAAATCGCCGTTAGTTTTTTTCCGAACATACAAAAACATCTCCTTTTATTTTATTTCATAAAATGCGTTAAGCGAACGCATATTTTTAACGTTATCCCATATGTAGTTTACAGCTCTGTAGCTGCCCTCGGGAAGCGCCACGCTTGTGTTGAACTCCGTCCCGTCGGGGGTGAGGTCTGCCGTGCAGAAATCCGCACCGACCATTGCATTGGTTTTGTTATCGTAAATAATCGTTATAAGCGTAGCCTTTTCGGGTCCTCCGTCCGTCGCAGCCATCTTCGCGGTGAAGGAAAACAAGCCGGGTTTAAGCTCTCCTCCCTCAACGCTTATAACCTCAAAGGCGGGGCGCGTCTGATAAAACATTATCGCCGAAAGCTCTTTTTCGCCTATTTTAACGCCCGTAAGCTCAAAAAGATAACCCATATTCTCCGCAAGCTCATGCGAAAGTGTTATAACCGCGGTTTTCCCTTCCGCTTTGATTTCTTTAATATTCTCCGCGCTGCCGTTTATAAGCGCCTCGGCATTTTCCAAGTTTTCATCCGTTATTTTTTCATCAAACGAAACTGTAATCTTATCAATATTTTTAGAAACATTTCCAAACGCCGGGCTTATTCCGGAAACGCCTGCTTCTTTCGACACATTTTTGCCCGCAAAGCAATTGTCAAAGCAAACCGTGCTTGCATTTCCGGTAACCGTCATATAAAACTCATACGCCGTAATGTTTATAAGATTTTGAGGTATCGGTATTGTTTTGGAGGCCGCTTCTGTATCTCCTTCCAAAACCGTTATCTTCATTGTATTGCTTTCTGTGTTAAACTCATTTTTTAATTTGTACCATACATTGTCGGAAAGAGCTGTCAGAGCTTCATCGCTTATATTCAGCATTCCGGACTTTGTGAGCTCTATCGGAAAGGCTCCGTTCATATGGCTTCCGTCAGGCCTGGTGCCGCGGAGGCCGAATTTAAAATACGACTGCGGTGTTTTCATGAAATCAAAAGAAATTTCAGCCTCACCCTCCAATAATCCCGTATCTTTTACAAGCTCAAAATGATTAAACCCTTCACTGTGCATTTTCAGATATTTGCCTCTGCCCTCTGCGGATTCTGCCGTAAGAGAAGTCTTTCCGGCTTCGATGTTCTGAAGCCTCCAGCCGGGCTGCGGCGCCGTAAGTCCGTCAGCGGCAGGCTCGAAGTCATCAAATGTTTCAGGTGCGTTTGTGTCCTTTCCGTCAGCATATGCTTCAACATCATACGGAAGCTCGTAGAAAGCTGCATTATCGATGTATGTTACGCTTTCGCCCTCATCGGGTTTAAAAAGCGCAAAATTCATTCTGTACAGTCCCGTAAGATTTACGGCATCTTGATTTGAGCATACCGTAACTGTTTCGGAGCCGTCGGATATATGGCATCTTGTGTATCCGCTTTTTGCATTGTATTCCACAAAAAAGTTATACCACTTGTCAATTTCAACCAACATTTCCGTATATTCCGTTTTTCCGACTTTAATTTTCCCGCCCTTTTGTATTGCCAAAACAGCGTATTCTCCGCTTGAAGTTCTCGTATAAAAACTTCTTTGGGAATTTTGATCCGCGATTTTAATCGAAAACACGCATGCAACGCTCGTTACATTCTCTCCCGTCTGCGCAAAATCTCTGAAAATCTCAAGCATTCCTCCCGGGCTTGTCACACCCATCACGCTTTTGCCCTTCTCGGTTTCGACAATCGGCGCCGTGGTATCCGCTCCCTGCACTCTCCATCCGCCTCCGAGCTTGCTGCCGTACGTTTCAAATGTGTCGTACGGGATTTTTTCGCTTGCGGCAGGCGCCGCATAAGACGGAATCGAAGCAAGCAGCAGCAGTGATGACAGCGCCGCCGATATTGCTTTTTTAAAATTCATTGCACTTCTCCTTTCCGTTATCCGTTTTTTGTTTTCACACACCGTTAAATTCTTGTGCACACGCCGCGGCTTTTTTATGAATTTAATCCTTTTCCGTGTTCAATAATGTATCGTAGGGGAGATTTGTGAATCTCCCGCTTTAGTTTCCGCACACCATGCGGACAATTCGTGAATTGTCCCTACAAATATTCTGTTATTCTATGTTTTGTCCGCCTGTCAATTGCCGTACAAAGTGCACTCCGTAAGCGAATTCCAGTTTCCGACGCTTGTTCCCTTACAATAAATCTTCACATATCTTCCGCGTGTTTCGGGAATCGGGAATATTTCCTCCTCAAGCGTTGTTCCCGAGCTTTCGCCGCTGTAGACCTGAGTATAATTTTCTCCGTCTTCGGATACAAGCACATCAAAATACTGCTGTCTTCCGTCGTTTGTCGTATCCTGGTAAACCGCCAGACCGAGATATTTTACTGACCTGCTTTCTCCGAGATCGAACACAATATTCGCATTGCCCTCAGCCGACCAGCGCGTTGAAAGATCGCCGTCAAGCGTGTTTTCGGGGCTGTTCTCAGGCTGCGGAACAGAGCTTGCCTTAACTTCCTTTACACTCAGCTGTGAAACGCCTTCGGGCGCCTGTTTTAAGATTTCCTTATCTATTTTAATTATGTACTGGTTTATAACGTTGCTGTCAACCCTGTCGTTTACCGTAATCACCGCATATCCCGGTACCGAGGAGGTGTATTTAACGCTTACCTCTCCGCTGCCCTCCGCTTTAACCTCAGGCATTCTGTCGCTTTCCGCCGGTATTCTGTATGTATAAACATATCTGTCGGGTTTAAAGCCCGGAAGCTCTGCACCGTCCACCGTGATGCTTGTAAGCATCGGTTTTTCGGAAGCACCGGTTTCGTCAAGCGTCCACTGTGCGAGCGGAACAAGCGGAACGCTGAGTTTTTCTTCAAAACCTTCAACCGGTATTACAAACTGCATCAGAATCGGAATTGTAATCTCCGATACGTTTTCAGCATGGAACGCAAGCTTTTTGTACATTAAGTTTTTGTTCTGCTCCGAGTTCTGCGGCGATGTCTCCATAGGTGTCGCGCTCATAACGGAGAAGGTTCCCGGTGTGTCGGCAAGAAGCGATACCTTAAGATTTTTATATTTGCCCTTGACAGTCGCGCTCTTTCCGTCCTCCGCCACCTCAATGTCGTTTGTTGTGTGCATGAACCACCATATATCGGCAGGCTCCGCTGTCTTTATCTCGTCCTGTACGATTACCGCCGAGCGGTTATTTGTAAGCTTAAAGCCGCGGCTGACGCTTTCGGCATCCTTATACATATCGGTAAGATCCATTATCGCATAGCCGCTGTTTATGCCCGACTCGAATCTGTCAATCCTTGCCGCGCCGGCAAGCTTCTGTCCGCCATCCTTTGAGGGATTTATAACAAGTGTGTTATGCCCCTCCGCTCTGTAGCGGTAAAGATTCCACACGCTGTCTCTGATATTGTAGTTGTCCGCGCCCAGATCCGAGGCGTAGCGTGTTCCGAAGCCGTCAAGCACAAAGCTTCCCGCGTCCATATGACCGTGATATACGTTTGTTTTGCCGGCATGAACGCCGAGGAATATTGAATTTGAGTCATCCCAGTCGCTTCTGAAAGACGCAACCTCCGTATCGCGGAAATAGTAATCCTTCTGCATTGTTGCCGCTGTTCCCGAAAGTCCGGGATTATAATACAAAATATCTCTTATGGTTCCGTTTGTTCCCCTGTCTGCCATCTGCTCCATTCGCAGATTTGAAAGAGCGGCGTCATGAAGCTTATCCGCAAGGAAGAATATCTCGGGAGAGTTTACGCTTCCAATGTCGGAATCGTGAAAGTTAAAGTTTCCGCACGGCCCCGTAATCGAAGTTATGTAATAGCCTGTCTGCGCAATACCGGGTACGTTTAAGTAGCCGAAGGTGTCGGAGAACACCGAGTCAAGACAGCACATAAGGTCGGTGTAGTAGCTTGTAGCATAGAGCCAGTAGCCGGGTCCTTCATACCATGCGCCGTCCGGCCCGTAAAGCAAAACGGCTTTTTTGATAAGCTCCAAACCGCCGTCAAACACCTCCGCGGCAATTTCGGGGACATCCTCCGCAACAGCCATCGCGCCCTGCAAAAGACCCGAGTTGCAAACTAAATTCCAGTTGTCCGCAACAGGGCTCTGCGCCCATTTCCAGGTTCTTCTTCTGCCCGAAGGCTCGTCTCTGTAGTCTTCAAGTATCTGATTTAAGCCCTTTTCAATAATTGCTGTTTTCGCTGTTTCGCGCATATCGGGCGTCAAATAGTCGTAAAGCCAGTCGTATGCAAAGGAAAGAGCCTCTGTCATCTCGGAGGTATCAAGAAAATGATACGGGTTCCAGTCTTTAAAATTGCAAACGGCCTTCATCTCTTCTATGCATCTGTCGGCATATCTTGTCTCACCCATCATCTGATAGCAAAAGGCGAGATTCTGCATTCTGTCTCTTGCCGTACGGCATATTGAAAGAAGCCTTATTCCGTCGTAAATATCATATACAACCGGGTCTGTCTTGAAATATACCTCCGTAAGCTGCTTTACACTCTCAAACCATTTTGCAACATTCGCATCGTTTTTAATTCTTTCACGCAAAACCGCAATTTTATCGCTGTTTGCATAAAGACGCGGATGCTCGTTATCCGGGAAGTTTTCTTTTATCCTCCTTACCAGCTCCGCACCCGTGGGCGCATGGAAGCAAAGGTCGCCCGTAAGCTTTCTGAAAACATCGAGATCCGTTACGAAATTAAAGAAATCCTCGCGGTCGGCAATAACAACCAGCCCGCATTTATCGTACGTAACCTTTTTGCCGAAAGTCTCGCTGATTGCGCGGATAGGCACATATACTCTCGAAGCCGTGATTTCGGGCGCCGCGTCAAGAGATATTTTTTCGCCGTCCTTTTCAAATGTTTTTTTATCAACCGTAAACACTGCGGTTTTATCTTCATATTCCACCGTCACCGACCGGTCTTTTTCGCTGTACGTAAGGTCCGCCCCGAGAGCTTCTCCCGCCGCGCGAAGCGGCACCATGGTTCTCCCTTCCTTTATGTAAGGCGCCGCCGACGTGTTGTCCGCGTCTACAAACTGTACGCCGCCGTCCACATACATTCTCGGCTGACCTATATAAAAAGCCGCTGCATTCCCCATATAATCCTCCACCGCACTTTCCGATGCAATTCCGCTTGCGGAGCTTCCTACCGTTCCGCCGCCCAAAGAAACATCTTTACCCTCGTTTTTCAACACAAAATCTGGTTTTTCGCTTTGGTAAACTGATATTTCGTCAATATAAAACTCGGGGTAAACGTTGCCTCCCGCAAAGCCCAGAGAATGAAATCTGAGAATGCTTATATTCTGAAAAGTTCCGCCGCCTATCAAAATATCGCGCGCACGCTCCTTGCCGCGCACATAGTAATTTGCAAGTCCTGATTTGGTATTGATTTTAACTGTCAGCTTATAAAACTTACCCGTAGTAAGCTTTGAATACGCCGTTCCGTCAGGCGAGCAAAGCTGCAAACTGTTGTTGATTCTCAAAACCTCGCTCTCTTTTCCCGCCGAGTTTTTCATGTATATTCTGAAATCCGAATTCGATTTTTTGTCAAATCTTACCTTGAAATCTATTACTACATTGTCTTCGAGGCCTCCGAGGCTTATGTCTGTGTAAAAATCCGACGGAGTGGAGGATGTGAATTTAAGACTCTTGTCACTCTCGGACGGAACGCTTTTAACCTCTATTTTATTTGTCTTGGCGTTCGCCACCATACTTGACGGCACCAAACCGTCCGCGGTATCGTTGAAGGTTTCGTGATATACGTAGGGAATCGTCACCGTCTCGCTTTGTGCGGCCGAAACGGGCAGAAACGACGAGCACATGAAAACCGACGTCATGATTGCAGCTATTTTTTTCATATAAAACTCCATTCCGCCGCTGCGCGTCGGCATTAATAATATCAAAATCAAATCTCCTCCGCGCAGCAAAAACTAAAGGAGATCCTGCCGGAGACCGACGCGGAAAATTTTTCGCATCAAGCTCCTTTACCGGATTTTGGGTTGCGTTTGTGATACTTGACTAATTTATATTTTTATGATACAATGATGAATATGAAAAGTCAATATAAAAAAGGTTAAATATTTTAATAATTTGTTCGCGAATTATTTTAAAGGAGAACAAAATGCCAAAATATATTAAACACACATTAACCCAGAAAATCAATATAAGGCAAGTTATTACCTATTTTTACAGAACCTTTCCCTATGGTTATTATGACCCTCCGGAAACTCATGATTTCTGGGAGCTTATATATATTGACGTAGGCGAACTTAAGCTTTTTGCCGGAGACAGAGAATATACCCTGAAATGCCGTCTGCACGGTTTTCGCATCTGCTGCCGGGGCGGGGTGCGGGCGCGCCTCCGCTTCAGTCGTGCTGACCCTCCATTTCACTCCGGGCAGCCCTCCCCGCTGCGGCGCGCCCGCCGCAACGGATGGCCCACCCCGACCGGGGGCACCGGTATCGTTATTATTTTCACAAAATTTTTGCGTATCTTATTGCATTCGGGCGGGAATATTGCTAAAATAGGATCAGAGACCCACTCAAATCACCATTCAAGGAGGAAGTATTATGCCACTGGTCACTACCAAGGAAATGTTCCGCAAGGCCTACGAGGGCGGCTACGCCATCGGCGCCTTCAATGTCAACAACATGGAGATCGTTCAGGCCATCACCGAGGCCGCCCAGCTGGAGCAGGCCCCTGTCATCCTGCAGGTTTCCGCCGGCGCCCGCAAGTACGCCAAGCACGTTTACCTCACCAAGCTGGTGGAGGCCGCCGTGCTGGATACCGATGTTCCCATCGCGCTGCACCTCGATCACGGCGACGGCTTCGAGATCTGCAAGGACTGCATCGACGGCGGTTTTACCTCCGTGATGATCGACGGTTCCAAGCTGAACTTTGAAGAAAACATCGCCGTGACCCGCAAGGTGGTGGAATACGCCCACGAGCGCGGCGTCATGGTAGAGGGCGAGCTGGGCAAGCTGGCCGGCATCGAGGACGCCGTCAATGTCAGCGAGGCGGACGCCCAGTTCACCAATCCCGCCGAGGTAGAGGAATTTGTGACCCGCACCGGCGTAGACTCCCTGGCCATCGCCATCGGCACCAGCCACGGCGCCTACAAGTTCAAGCCCGGCCAGAAGCCCCAGCTGCGCTTCGATATCCTGCAGGAGGTCAGCGAGCGTCTGCCCGGCTTCCCCATCGTTCTGCACGGTGCGTCCTCGGTCATCCAGGCCGATGTTGAAACCGTCAACCGCTTCGGCGGCAAGATGCCCGATGCCATCGGCATCCCCGAGGAGATGCTGCGCCACGCCGCCGAGATGGCCGTCTGCAAGATCAACATCGACAGCGACCTGCGTCTGGCCATGACCGCCGCCATCCGTCAGCATATGGCCGAGCATCCCGACCACTTTGACCCCCGTCAGTACCTCACCCCCGCCCGTGACCACATCCGGGAGCTGGTACGCCACAAGATGCACGACGTTCTGGGCTGCTCCGGCAAAGCATAAACCACACCATTCAAAAGTCCCGCCCACCGGCGGGGCTTTTTTGCTGCCCTCTCCCCTGCGGTTTTTCTTCCCTGCGGCGGGTGGGCGACGGCGCTTCCCCCCCGATGAAAACCTTGCGGGGCGGCACGCCCTCTCACTTGCGGATTTCTTCCCTGCGGCAGGGTGGGCGGCGGTGCTTCCCCCCGTGAAAACCTTGCGGGTCGGCACATCTCCCCTGCGGATTTCTTCCCTGCGGTGGGTGGGCGGCGGTGCTTCCCCCCGGTAAATAACTTGCGGGGCGGCACCCCCTCTCCCCTGCGGGGTTTCTTCCCTGCGGCGGGTGGGCGGCGGTTCTTCCCCCCGGTGAAAACCTATGGGGCAAGCAACCACCCGGCCTCCTTTTGGAAACCGGGTGGTTCGCTGTTTATTTTACTACGGTGCCGGGGTAGTAGTGGTTCAGGATCTGCACATAATCCCAGCCCTGCTGGGCGTACAGCATACTGCCGGTCTGGCTCATCCCCACGCCGTGGCCGTAGCCGTAGGTGGTGACGGTAAAGCTGCGGCTGCCCTTATCATAGCTGATATCAAAGGCATGGCTGCGCAGCCCGAGGATGTTCTCCCGGATCTTTCGGCCGGTGGTGACGGTATCACCCACCCGCACGGTGCCCACATACTTGCCGTCGGTGCGGGAGGTGATCTCCAGCCAGTCGGCGGGGTCGTCATTGACGGGGTCGAGGTCGGTGTCGAGGGCGCTGTTCATTTTTTGCGCCATCTGCTCCGCTGTAAAGGTATAGTTCTTTTCATAGGGCGACCAGCTGTAGGAATACCCTACCTCGATGGAGGAATCCACCGAAACGAGATAGGGGTACTGGGTGGTGTTCCAAACGCTTTGGGCGGTGGTGGTGACGCCGCAGCTGATGGAAAAATAGGTGCAGTTGGCGTACCGGCCGTTATAATAGACCGCCTGCCCCAGCACCTCCTTCACGCACGCCTTTACCTGGTCGCCCGGTTCGGCAGCGGAAAGCCGCAGGGTGGGGGCTCTGCCCAGATAGTCATTATAATACTTGATGTAGCTGTAGCTCGCCACCGCCATCGCCTTGGTGGACTCCCATGCGGTGGTGTTGCCCACCTCATTCTGCACCACACGGCACAAAATCTCATAGGTATCGCCGGTAACGGGGGTGCTGCCGTCAATGACATTGAGGGTGCCGTAGCCGGTCGGCTCGGGTTCGGGGGTCGGCTCCGGCTCCGGTTCAGGGGTTGGAGTCGGGGTCGGGGTGGGGGTGGGTGTCGGGGTCGGTTCCGGCTCGGGGGCAGGGGTCGGAGTCGGAGTCGGGGTCGGCTCCGGCTGCTTTACCGGCTGCTCCGGCTTGGGGTCGGGCTTATTTTCGGTTTTATTGTCGGTTTTATTGTCGGTTTTATTGTCGGGCTTGGTATCGGTTTTGTCGGTCTTGTTTTCGGTCTTGCCGTTGGTTTTATCGTCGGATTTCTGCTCGGGCTTTTCCGCAGGCTGCCCGGGGGTCCCGGCGGGCGGCTCGTCCTCCTCGGTGATCTCATTTTTGGGGATATGCTCCCAGTCCGGCAGCAGGGCCTGCCCGCTTTGCATGGTGGGGGCGACCGGAATGTCGTCACCGGCAACGGGGGCGCTGCCGCAGGCGGCCAGCAGCAGCAGGGCGGCGCAGGCGGCCAGTATGCGGGTCGATTTGGGCATCGGGGGGCCTCCTTTCGGGCAGTTTTGTAATATTCCGACTATATTATACAGAATAGAAACGGGTTTGTCTACCAAAAGGTGACGGCCGGCGGCAGAAAAGTGTGGGGAAGCGGGCGCAGCCTCCGCTTGACTCGTGCTGGCCCTCCACCACGGCGGGCGCGACCTCCGCTTGACTCGTGCTGGCCCTCCGCCACGGCGGGCAAAAAACAGGGCGGGAGCCCTTGCGCCCCCGCCCCGATGCTGCGGATCTTTACTTTTTGCCGCCCAGCAGGCTGCCCAGTACGCTGCCCAACAACTCGGCGGCGTCATCCTCCTTTTTGGCGGACTTCTTCGCAGTCGCGGTTTTCTTCCCGCTAGAAGCGGCTTTCTTTCCGCCGGAAGCAGTCGTCTTTTTCCCGGAGGCAGTAGTTTTCTTTCCGGATGAGGAAGTCGTCTTTTTCCCGGAAGCAGTAGTTTTCTTTCCGGTAGTGGTTTTCTTCTTGCCGGAGGTGGTGGTTTTCTTGCCGGAGGAAGATGTTTTCTTCTTGCCGGAGGACTTTTTCTCCTCCTCGGCAGAGGTATCCAGCATACCGCCCAGCAGGCTGCCCGCCAGGGAGGTAAGCAGATCGCCGCTGTCGTTTTTCTTCTTTTTGCCGCTGCCGCCGCCCAGAGCGTTGGTCAGCAGGCCGCCCGCCAGAGAGGTCAGCAGATCGCCGCCGTCCTCCTTTTCGGCGCTGCCGCCCAGCAGGCTGCCCGCCAGGGACACCAGCGTGCTGCCGTCGTCCTCATCGTCCTCACCGCCGCCCAGCAGGCCGGTCAGCAGGCTGCCCAGCCCGGCGCTTTTGGTCTTGGTCTTTTTCTTCTGGCTGCCCAGCGCCGCCAGCAGCAGCGGGGCCGCCATGGTCAGGATCTTGGTGGTATCGGTCTTGCTGGCGCCGCTTTTCTTCGCAACGGCCTTTTGCACGGCGTCATTCTGCCCGCCCAGTATTTTGGTCAGGATTTTGGCGCCGTCCTCGGTATCCACCTTCCCCAAAAGGCCGGAAAGCCCCTCGGCAGTGGTGTGGTCGTCCAACGCCCGGGCCAAGCTTTCGGCGCCCTCCTCGGTGGAGGCGTTCTGCGCCATGGCGCCCACCAGTGCGGGCAGGGCATTGGCCAGAACGTTTTGGGTATCCTTTTCGCTGGTGCCGGTTTGCCCGGCGATGGAGGAGATCACGCTGCCGGAAAGCAGATCGGTCAAATTCATCTCATCAGCTCCCCTTTCCGTCAGTTGCCGTCCTTATCCAGTGCGCAGAAATCGCAGGGGTCGGTGCGGTTGGCCTCGAAGGCCTTCTCGATGGTTCCCTGATAGACCTTACCGGACCGCATCAGGGTGTGGCAATTGGGGTCAAGGTGGTAGCTCTTGCCGAACTGCGTCCAGTAAACCGAGCCGTTGCCGACGGTCTGCTGGGCTTCGGCCAGCTCCTCGGCGGATACGGGGTTAAAATCGATGGAGAACACGCTGGCAAGGATGAGGGCGATGACCGCCACAACGGTGACGATCTTTTTGGTCTTGGCGTCCAGGTCCTTATTGGCCAGCAGCAGGATGACGACGGGCAGGAAGCAGACGACCGCTGCGATAAAGCCCATATTGTTCCACAGGAAGAACTTGACGCTGCTTTGCTTGCTGGCGGGATCAAGGCGGTTGGCCTTTTTCCACAGCTGGCTGCCGATGATGACGAGGATGAGATCGATGACCAGAGCCCCGATGAGCCAGTACATCTTCTGATCCTCCGGTATGTACCATCTGCCGTTCAGCATCAGGATGGCGCCGACCTCGGCGGCCAGAGCCAGCACCCACAGGATCACGGCGGCGATGCGCTTGCCGGTGGCGCTTTTCTTATTGGCGGCGGTGACAACTGCGGGGCGGCTGCCGGTCTTCCCGGTGGAGACCTCCACAAATTCACGCTCTACCTTCTTTTTTTCTGCCAAATGAAGTCACTCCTTTTCTATCACAAAATATAAGGGCCTTGCTACTATTATTCTAACAGGCAATAGGGGGCTGTGCAAGGCAAAATTGCGGCAGGGGCGGCAAAAAAAGCGCCCCGCGGCGCTGCACGGGGCAGAACTGCGGGGTGCCTTTGCGGGGAAGGTTACTGGGCGGAGCGGCCGTTTTCGTAGCTCTCGATCATGCGCTTGACCATCTCGCCGCCGATGGAGCCGGCCTGACGGGCGGTGATATCGCCGTTATAGCCCTGCTTGAGGCTGACGCCGACGGTATTGGCGGCTTCCTGCTTCATCTGGTTCAGTGCGTCCTTGGCTTTCTTGTTAGACATGGTTTATTCCTCTCTTTCATTGGTTTGGCGTTTGCAATGTGTATTGTGCGCCGCGCGGCGCGGGCTATGAGAGGAACTTTTCGCCAGAAATAAAAAATAAAAGCGGTTTTTTTGCGATAGGTCTTGACTTTTTCGCCGGAACCGTTATAATAATTCATGTTGCTATTGCCCGATTGTGTAAAGGTAGCACGACAGACTCTGACTCTGTTTGTCTGGGTTCGAATCCTAGTCGGGCAACCACCCGTACCCTCGCCGTTTGATAGCAGCGAGGGTATTCTTAACGGGATGTGGCTCAGCTTGGTAGAGCGCTGCGTTCGGGACGCAGAGGTCGCAGGTTCAAATCCTGTCATCCCGACCAACAAAAAAGACGCCTTCGGGCGTCTTTTTTGTTGGTCGGGATG
>USAP01000003.1 GCA_900552775.1 uncultured Eubacteriales bacterium
CCTAAAACAGGTGGAAATAAATTTAAAAATGTTGTAAAATAATATTATAGTGTAGAAGTTGCTACATATTTCCATTGAAAAAGAGCTTGTTTTGAGTTAAAATTAATATAACAAGCCGAAAGGGGACAGATTTATGAGAAAGATTACAGCGCTGGTTTTGGCGGCATGCCTCAGCATCCCGTGGATAGGCTCTGCGGCATTTGCCGATGAAAGCAGTAACACTGTTGTTCTCAACACGTATTTTGAGGAGGACTTCAACAGTGTGGAAACAGGCGGCACGACTTCTTCGTTTGAAGAGTACGTTTTAGGCAGCAACAAGATTTATGTTGCCGAAAATCCGGATGCGGCAGACAAAAGCTTGTGCTTCGATTCTGTCGGAGCAAGCAGCAAAAGCTCTTGCCGCGCGGTTTTAAACACCGGACGTGCCGAGGGAAGCATAGCCGTGGATTTTAAGGTTTGCCTGACGGGCGAGTCAAACGAATTCAGAATTTACGTTGTAAGCTATACGGTGGGAGAAAAATATCTTGCAAAAATTATCGGCACAAATCTGATGACCCCATCGGGCAGCATTGTGGCGCCGCTGACGCCCGGTGTGTTTTATCCCGTTACGATTATAATACATACCGAGACGAGCACGGCGGACTATTATGTAAATAACCGCAAAAAAGTGAGCGGCGTTCAGTTTTTTGACAAAAACCTTGAAGCGTTCGATTTGCTGAGATTTTATCAGTTTAATAACGATACGGCTCAGACGCGCACATATATAGACGACGTGAGAGTTTATGAAAGTGAAAGACCGGCGTCGGAGTATTTGACGATGGGCAAAACGGTGAAGTATGAAATAAATCCCTCGTCATCGCCCCTGGCTTCGGATAGGATGACGGCTGACTATATGAACGGCGCGGCCGCTCTGTATGTCAACAAAAACAAGATTTACAGCGGCGGAGAAGCCAAAGTTATAGATGAAGAAAATCCTTCCGCGGCGCCGTTTATTGAAAACGGCAGAACGCTGGCGCCCGTAAGAGCCATAGCGGAAGCTCTTTCGGCAACCGTTACATGGGACGATGAAACGAAAACGGCTTCAATAAACTATGACGGCGGCACGGTAACGGTTACGGCATATAAAAAGTCGTTTACCGTAAACGGCGAAGAAAAAATGCTTGACGTTCCGGCAACGATAAAGGACGGAAGAATCTATCTGCCCGTAAGAGCCATAGCCGAGGCTATGGGCAAGAAGCTTACATATGATAAGAGCGGAATGGTAATTATTGCGGACCGCGAAAACTTCTTTGATTTCAAAAACGATATTCCGATTTTCAGAAACGTGGCAAGAAACCTTGTTTTCACGGATTATGACGGACAGGCGATTGTGAAAGCGGCGGCTTCAAAGGGGCATCCGCGTCTGCATGCAAACGCCGAAAAGCTTGCCGGGCTTAAAAGCTATGCGCTTTCCGATCCGCAGACTAAGAGATGGTCCGAATACATTATAAAAGCCGCCGATGCATATATTGAAGATTTTACGCTTCTGACATATATGAAGGACGGAATTGTTTTAGACAAAACGGTAAATAAATTAAACAGGGAGGTTGAGGCTTTTTGTTATGCATATGCCGTAACCGGTGAGAAAAAATATGCGGAGTATTGCATAAAGGAGCTTGTTGCGGCGGCAGGACTGCCCGACTGGAATCCTTACAGATTTCTCGACCCCGCGTCAATGATGCGTTCAATGGCGCTCGGTTATGACTGGATGTACAATGAAATGACCGAGAGCGAGAGAAAGATTGTCCGCGACGGAATCGTAAAAAACGGTCTTAACGAAATTCTGACGGATCTAAACGGCACGCAAAGCGCAAGGTCTTACGTGTGGGCGCAGTCATCAAAGCCGGACAACTGGAACATAGTATGCAACAGCGGCGGTATTCAGGCGGCGCTTGCAATTGCTGAGGATGAGCCCGAGCTTTGCGCGGAGATTTTCGAAAAGGGCCTTAAGCTTCTTGAAAAAGCGGCTGTAATGTACGCCCCCGATGGCTCATGGTATGAAGGCCCCGGCTATTGGGGCTATGCCGGTCAGTATTTTTCAACCCTCATGTCTGCCCTTAATTCCTCGTGCGATATGACGTTTGGTTTTATGGATATTCCGGGTATGAGTGAAACGGGATATTTCCCCATTGTGCAGGCAGGCCCCGGGGGAAGCTTTAACGTAGGCGACGCCGAGGCTAACACGGGTGAAAATAAAAGAGATGTAATACTGTTTTTCTCGCGTTATTTTAATGACGCGGATTTACAGAAAATTGTTCTTAATAATATGAACACCATGGGATTCGGAGGAACCATATATGCGGCGCTCTGGTACAACCCCGATTTAAAGACGGACAGAGACTTGGAGCTTGAGCGCGACTATCATCTGCGCGATCTTGAAATATTTGTAATGCGTGACGACTGGAACAACGGCGACAACGCCATTTTCACGGGTATGCATGCAGGCAGGTCAAACGTTCCTCACGGACATATGGACGCGGGGCATTTCATAGTTGACGGCTACGGCTCGCGCTTTATCTGCTCCACTGGCTATGAGAGCGATTCGCCTTCAAGAAAATCAAAGCTTTACCGCTACAGGGCGGAGGGCTGCAACGTGCTTCAGATAGATCCCGATGAAACGCCGGGGCAGCGCCTTGCGGGAGTTTCGGTAATAGACAGATACGATTCAAACAATTCGAGCGCATACGCCGTTACGGATCTTACGGATATGTACAAAACGGCAGAAAGCGTTGTAAGGGGAATCAAGCTTTACAATAACCGCAAGATGATAACCGTTCAGGATGAGATAAAGCTCAAAAAACCCGGTGATATTTGGTGGCAGGCCCACACAAGACGCGAAATACGGATAGCCGAAGACGGAAAGAGCGCAAGACTTGTCGGTACAAGCGGCATGGATCTTATAGTATCGCTTGCGTCCGATGTTCCGGCGACCTTCTCGGAGGCCGAGGCAAAGTCGATGGTGCCCGAGCTTCAGACGGATGACGATGTGGCTAAAAACAAGATATATAAAAAGCTTGTGCTGCACCTTGATAAAAAGGTGAAAGAAGCGGTAATATCTGTTAATATGCAGTTTGTGCCTTCCGTTGAAGGAATAGACGCAAATCTTGTAATCCCCGATGTTACTCCGATTGCGGACTGGAAACTTGACGATGAGAGCGAAAATACACCGACTGTTACAAGCATCAAGGCAAATGGAAAAGAGTTTGAAGGGTTCAGAACATCTAACCTGTTGTACACTTATACTGCCGAAAAAGGAGAGGATATTCCGGTTATAACGGCAGAGGGAAGAGGAAACGTTTCGGTTGAATACTGCAATACTGTTCCGCTTTATGTAAAGGTTACGGCGGAGAATGACGATAAAACGCTTAAATCCGTATACTTTGTGAGAGTTGTGGAGGCAGCGGTCGAGGAGGCTATGGGCGAAAAGCTCGAGATTAAAGCGCATGATGCAAGCGATGAGCCCGAAGCCGTAAATAATGCGAAAAACTCATATGACGGAGATCTTTCCACGCGCTGGTCGGCACAGGGAATACCTTATATCACATACGATATAGGCGAGGTGCGCAAGATAACAAACGTAGGACTTGCAGTTTACCAGGAGAATAACGAAGGCAGAAAGCAGTATTTTGAAATACTCCTTTCAGAGGACGGCAGAAATTACAAAAAGGTTTATGCCGGCGAAACAAGCGGAACAACGCTTGAGGAGGAAATATTCAAGTTTACTCCGACAAATGCACGTTATATAAGAATACAGTGCAACGGGACCTCCGTCGGCAACTGGAACTCGATAACAGAGTGCAGCATATACGGCGAATGAGACTTGAAAGGAGAAATATATGAAGCTTAGAAAAATTGTTTCAATAACGGCTGCGGCGGCAATGCTCGCCGCAATGCCGCTTCCGTCTTTTGCGGCAACCGATATTATTAAATATGAAGACTTTGAAAATTACAGCGGAGGCTGGAAGGCGCAGGGCGCGTCAACGGAGATTGTCTTTGAGAAAACCGACAGGGGGCAGAGCGCAAAGCTCATAACCGAAGGCGGCGGCAAGGGACAGGAGCTTATGAAATTTGTTTCCGTTCCCGAGAGCGCAAAGGCAATTGCATATCACGTTATGATAAAGTTTGAGGGGGAGGATGCGGAGCTCAGCTTTTATATGGGCGGCTCGGGAACCACCTGCCTTGCCGTACTTGAAAAAGGCGAAATAAAGATAGGATATACAAACAAAAAAGCGCCGCTTAAAATTCAAAACGGCATATGGTACAGCTGCTTTGTGGAGCATGACAACGAAAGCGGCTTTACGAGATTTTCCGTAAGTGGAGCAAACGGTGATTATGCCGCAGTTTCGGGCAAAGTAAATCTCAAGCCCTCTCAGATGAACAGACTTGACGTGGTGTCGAATGCGCCTAAAAGCGCGTCGGCAGTGCGCTATGTCGATAACGTCGCTTTTTACGCGATTGACGATGTGATTGAAGAATACGGAACACCGGGCACGGGCGATGAGCTTGCGCTTGTAAGCATTTCACCGTCTCTCGGAACATTGGACAAAAAAGCAAAAACGGTTGAGCTTACGTTTAATAAAGACATAACGGAAGAAAACATTGCCGGTATTAAGGCAACCATAAACAATGACGCATCGCTCATAGGCGAATGGCGCGCAGAAAACGGCAGGGCGGTCGCAGACCTCAATTTCACTCCCCAAAGCGACGCTTTATATTACTTTGAGTTTTCCGGCGTTGCGGACGGCGAAAAAACCGTCGGAGGGCGTACGTTCTGGATTACAAACCCGGATTATGCCATTTCGGGGTTAAAATACAACACTGCTGAGATAAAGCCCGGCGCGGCGGTAAGCTTTGAAGGAAGCTTTTACTCGTGGACGGAAAGCTTTGACAAGGCCTCGCTGCTGACAGTTGTGTATGATAAGGATAATACGGCGGTTTCGTTTTCGGCGGACGAAGGCATTGTGCCGAACGAAACGGGCGCCGCAGGTCATACAAACGTTTCGGTGCCCTCCGCAGACGGCGAGTACAGGATTGTTTCGTATATCTGGGACAGCTTATACGGCATGAAAACCTTAAACGCGCCCGTTGCTCTTTCAAGCGGACTTGCGGCTCCCGAGGGAGAAAAGTCCGAAAAAGCATTTAATACACCCAAAATAACTGACGGAAAAACGTATTTAAGCGGAACAATTCCGGCGGCGGCAGACAAACGCATACAGGTTGAAGTTTTAAAGCCGGGTGTTACGGAAGACAGCGATTTTTCAAATCTTTCACCGACAGAGTTTGAGGAAACGTATCTTACTTTTTTTGAGGTGACCGCAAACAGCGAGGGCACATGGAGAACTCCCGATTTTGCAATCGGAGATATATTGGGCGATTACAGCACAAGAATAAATTACGAAGGCTCGGGTGCCGCTCCGGTGTTTTACAAGAATGCTTTCAGATATATTTCGGTATCTTTCGCTCAAACGCTTGCAGAACTTGCGGATGGTGAAGACAGCGATGCGGCGGCTGATTTTATTCTGAAAAATATTTCTCTTATTGCCGACAGCAATTCCGATTATGAGAAACTTGATGAGGAAGAGCTTAAAAATGCTGTTTTACGCGCGGTTGAGGAAAAGAAAAATATAGAAGGCGGAGCGTTTAAAACAGCAGCCGTGGTTACAGACTATGTAAACCGCGCCATAATGCTTTCGCACATAAGTGCAAATAAAGAAAATGCGCAAAGCCTGCTTTACAAATATGCGCCGCTTTGCAATCTGGAAAGTGACTGCCCGCCCTTTAAGTATCTCAAAGACGTGGATAAATCGGCTTTCACCGGCGTGTCGGCGGATGCTGCAAAGCTCAGCATAACAGAGTGGACGGAAAAATACGGCATGAAGATTTTCAAATCCGCATGCGCAAACGTTTCAATAAACAGCGAGGTTGAAGGGATCCTTGACGCAACGCAGGAGTGGCTCGGAATTGACTTGAGCGCATATAAAAAGCTTAAGGACAAAAAATCCGTAAATCTTGCGGTAATGAAATTCTCGAATGATACAAAGGAAGAATTCAAAAAGTATTTTGACAAGGCTGTAAAGAGCGCTGCAAGCAGCGATTCTTCAAAGGGCAATACGTCATCCGGCTCATCGGGCAGCAAACCCTCCGGTCCTTCGGGCTCGGCTGTGGTTTCACCGGCGGCAACACCCACACCTACACCTGTGCCCACAGCGGTACCGCGCCACGAGTTTTCGGATATGCAGAACTTTGATTGGGCAAAAGAAGCCGTTGAAGCTCTTTATGACGAGAAAATAGTAAGCGGCGTTGGAGACAACAAGTTTGAACCTTCAAGAGAAGTTACGCGTGAAGAATTTGTTAAAATGCTCGCGGAAGCGTTCAAAATTCCGCAGAGCGATGAAAAGATAAACTTTTCCGATGTTTCCGAAAGTGACTGGTTTGCGCCATACGTTTTTGCGGCTGTGGCTTTCGGAACGGTTCGCGGAATATCGGAAGATTTGTTCGGAACGGGAAAAAGCATAACGCGTGCCGACATGGCTGTTATGGCGTACCGCGCCGCAGGTCTTTCAAAGGCAGACGGCAAGACGTTTGCAGATGACGGCGAGATACCCGATTACGCAAAAGAAGCCGTTTACGCGTTAAATGCGGCAGGTATAATAAGCGGTACGGGAGATAATAAATTCAGCCCCGCGGCAAGTGCAAACAGAGCCGAAGCGGCAAAAATAATTTATATGCTGAAAAACTTGAATGGAGGTAAAAGCGAATGAAATTAAGAA
This sequence comes from uncultured Eubacteriales bacterium, assembly GCA_900552775.1. Classification (GTDB taxonomy): domain Bacteria; phylum Bacillota; class Clostridia; order UMGS1883; family UMGS1540; genus CALCLY01. Next base: position 6,810 of record USAP01000003.1, read on the forward strand.
AATCAGCGGCACTTTTGCTGGCAGCTTTCATGATATTTACGTTTTCGGGCGTTTCGGCGGCTGAGGCACAGTACCAAAAGGAATATAATCTTCTTTCAGATCTTAAGCTTTTGCCGGCAGACATGACTGTAAAATACATTCCGGCTCAGAATATTACAAGAGGCAGCTTTGCGGCTCTTCTTGTAAACGCTGTCGGATATGAAAAAACAGGTGCGGTGGCAGGAGATGTTTCTCCGTTTGCGGACGTTAAAACATCTGACGCAAACTACAAGGCTATAAGGCTTTGCTCCGATTTCGGTATAGCAAGGGGAGACGGTGCAGGCAACTTTAATCCCGACCGCGCCGTAAGCGGTGCGGAAGCCGTTAAAATGATTATGTCCGCTTTGGGATATGATGATTTGGCGGCAGCAGCCGGCGGCTACCCAACGGGTTATCTCGTGTATGCAACGGAGTGCAAAGTATTAAGCGGTGTTTCGTATAATAACGATGCTACAATAACATACGGCACAGCCGTAAAGCTTATATACAATATGCTTTCGGCAAAGGCCTTGAAATCCGTTAAAAACGGTGACGGAATATATATAGATCTCGATACTGATGAAACGGTGCTGAGTTTATATCACAATATCAAAAAATATTCCGGAACGGTTGAAGGCTTCGGCGGCGTGTCTTTAAAGGACAACGCTCCGGAAAAAGGCAAGGTTTTGATAGACGGCGTGTATTTTACCGCAGCGGGAGATTTTTCGGACTTTGTCGGTGCACAGGTTTATTACTATGTTGAAGGTGACGACACGGCTGTTGCCGCAGAACTCCGCGGCAGCGGCAAGGAAGAAATTGTTACAAGCGATGAAATAGTAAGCTTTTCCGGAAGAAAACTTACATACACGCGTGACGGTGCGGAAAAAACAGCTTCCGTTTCGGCATCTACAGACGTTATATATAACGGCAGACCGGCAGGATCAAGCTTTAAGAGCAGCGATTTTGAAATTGAGAACGGTTATATCCGTCTTATAGACAACAACAGCGACAATGTTTTTGAAACGGTTCTCATATTTGCGGTTGATAACTATGTTGTTTCAAAAATTGATAAAACAAACGGAATTATTTACGATAAATACGATTCAGCGAAGCTTATAAAAGTAAATGATTTTGAAAACGTTGATTTTGTCGATTCCTTCGGAAATGCAATAACGTTTGACAGAGTTGCGGAGGACGATGTGATTTCCGCAATGATAAGCAAAGACGGAAAAAATGCTTTTCTCTATCTTTCGTATAAAGAGTTTTCGGGAAAAGTTGACGGTATCAGAACCGTGGGAGACAGCCTTTATTTTGAGATTGAAGGCGGAGAATACAAAGTTTGCAAAAACTGTATGGGGAGCGCGGAGACAATAAGCATCGGAACACAGGCTACGTTCTCTCTTGACTACTCGGGTTATATTGCCGATATCAGAGGGCTTACGGCAGTGAAAAAATGGGGATTCCTTGTAGATGCAAAGGAACAGAAATCTATTGCCGGCGGCGTTGACATTAAGATTTTTGACGAAAACGGCAAAATGAATATTTTGCCGGCGCATACAAACGTTATGTGCGACGGTGAAAAACTTTCGGGCTCAGACCTTGTGTCAAAACTCAATTCTTTAAAGAGCACGCTTGTAATGTTCTCGGAGACAGACGACGAGATTTATGAGATAGACTCAGACTTTAAAGGCGAAAACGAAGAGGACTTCTCCGTATGCAAAATACTTGAAGGCACCGCTTCAATGCGCTGGAACAGATATCAGAATGTTTTGGGTCTTAAATATCCCATAAGCGACAGCGCCAAAATCTTCTCCGTTCCGCAGACGGCGAGCGACGACAATAACGATTATTCCGTTAAATCCGTAAGCTCGCTTTTGCAGGATAAGTTCTATACGCTCACGCTTTATACGCTGCGCGGTCAGGGCGGTCAGGCAAAGGCGGCGGTTATGTTTAACGAGCTTAAGCCTTCCGCAATTTCAAACGGCAATATGAAGGCGGCTGTTATAGATTATGTTTCAAAGGGTATAGACGAGGAGGGCGAGACAACATACTCCGTCACCTGTCTCTATAACGGACAAAAGGTAACATACGGCGTTTCCAAAAAATCCGTTATTGAAAATCTTAAATCCGTTGCAGAGGGTAAGGAAAGCGAAACGCACACACTTGCACGCGGCGATGTTATAAGATTTGACCTTGACGATAAAAACAAAATAAGCGAAATAAAGCTTTATTATGAGAGAGAAACAAATGTCATTGTGAACAATATAGGCGTCGGCGAAGGCGACACCAATAACGACAGAAGCATGCTTGCCAATGCGTATGATTACGATGACGGGGTTTTGTATCTCACACAGGATGATCTCTCAGGCTCTGCGGTAAACATAGCGCAGAGCAGACTGGAGTCCATAAGACCCGGTCTCTATAATATCTATGTTCTTGAGAAGAAGAACGGAGAGCTTTCCGCACGCGTAGGTTCCGTTTCGGATATTTACGATTATAAAACCGTCGGTGCGGACTATTCAAAGCTTTTCATGTGGTCAAAATACGGTGACCCCGGTGTGCTTCTCGTTTTTAAATAATGTATCCTGTGAGCGGACGCTCAAAACATAAATTTTCACTTTATGTGACGAAAGGATGATTATGTATGAAAAAAAGAATTGCATTGCTTGCGGCAATAACGTTGCTTGCAGGTATTTGCACCGTACCTGTTTCGGCGTCGGTTACGGTAACGCCGCAGTCGGACGTTCTGGTAAGGTATGATTTTGAGGATGCGACAGATTCTCTCTTTACAGCAACAACCGCGTCGATGTTAGCTGAAATCACACCGGAAAAGGGTAACGAAACAAATAAGGTTCAGAGGTTTTATAAGGATTACAACAAGGGAGAGGGCGGAAGTGCCAAAAACGACACAATGTTTAACCTTCCGTACATTCCGGAAATCATTGAAATTTCATATGATTTTAATATTATTAATTACGGAAGCCTCGCAAAGGACGATCAGATATGGTATTCGACATATCTGAAGGTCGGAACCGGCAACGGAGACGAGGAAAACTTTTATTCACGTCACCGTTTTCCGAAGCTCTTTGCGGCAGATAACTCGCAAAACAGAGGTCTGTCGTTCAGAGTGGATCCGAAGGGCAATGCAAACATTACCTCTACGGGAAGATTGGGCGTAAGCCACGGCAATTGGTATACGCTGATAACGAGAATTAACAACACTGCGAAAACCGCCGAAGTGTTTGCAATGAAAAGAGGAGATTCATCCTCACTCATAAAGCTCGGTGAAAGCAGCGGCATAGAGATAAAGGATAAAACCTTCGGACTTGAAATGAGAGCCGATACGCAAAACAGTCTCAAATCAGACGTTTATATTGACAATATAGAGGTTCGCGACATATCAACCGAGAAGAAAAACACATTTGGAATAAGCACACTGAGCGTGGCGGACGGTTTGACGGGCGTTACAAAGCTTACGGACGATGTTACACGTGCGGAGGTTTATTGCGAAGGCACAAAAATTGCAGATCTTGACGCATCGGTTAACAAGTCTTTCAAAATAACGGCGGATGCTGCCGATGTTATCAAAAACTACGGCACGGAGAAATTTGAGCTTGTATGCTACAACGCCGCAAATACGGAGATTGACAGGGTTACAAGCTATAAGGGTGTGGATTATGACATTTATATTGTAAAACACAACGGACAGAACCATACTCAGCAGGTAACAACGGCAGATACGGCAACGGCGGAGCTTAAGACTCAAGCTCCCATAATTTCCGTTCAAAGAGTTGAAAACAAAACAACAAAGCTAAGCTTTGACGTTGTTTTGACAGAAGAGATAAACCAAATGGGATTAATCTTGAAAGGTTATGGTGTAAACGACAGTTATAACGGAACTCCTTATTTGCCGGATCAGTCTTTAATTGCCGACAAGAAGGTTTATACAGACAGCATTTTTGACACCGCCGATTTAACGCTTAATGAGAAATATCATGTTGATGTAATTTATAACCCGTTCACACACATTATTTACTATAATTTACTGCTTAGTGACGGTACGGTAAAGGCACAGGAGCAGAGACCGTTTGTAAGAGTCGGAACAACAGTACCTTTTTACGGAATTAAAACCTTATCTTTTAATTTTTACGCAAAGCAGGGAGGCAGCGGTACGATGGCAATTACGGACGCAAGCTTTTCTCATCTTGAAAGAATGATTGTGCCGAAAGCAAGCTCGTATGTTTTGAATTCGGGAGAAACTGTAAGCTTGGCGGGAGGAAAGGTTCCGGCAAGTGCAAAAAGCGTTTCGGTTACAATTGATAATTTCTCCGGTATAGACGCGGCAAGCGTTAAGGTTTTAAAGAACGGCGCCGAGGTTTCGGACGCTGCCGTAAGCATTGCGGCAAGCTCGCTTAAGGTTGAGGCAAGCTTTGAGCACGGCAGATACGATGTAGTAATTCCGGCGGGCGCACAGTATTTGGGCAAAACACTTACAATGCCCGTACACGCAGGGTTTGACATCGAAAACATATTCAGCATACTTTCGCCTTCAAACGGTGAGGTTATCGGCGCTGACGGCACAAAGATTTCCGTTGCCGACGACGGAGAAATGACAGGCGTTGAGCTTTATGTAAACGGAACACCCTGCACAATGACAAAAAACATCAGCGGCATATGGGAATACAGCTTTGTACCCACAGAGCCCGGCAGCGTAACGGCAGAAGCGGTTGCTTCATATGAGAACGGTACAACGAAAAAAATTTCTGTGGCATTCAGCGTTAAAAATACGGCGGAATTATTTAATCCCGGTGTAAAGATTGCGGCTGATACGGGCTTCATTGCAAAGGGCAACGGAAAGTACGGCGCAACCGGAAAAACCGATAGAAAACTTAAATATACGCTGCTTGAAGAAAGAAACAACACTAAGTGGAACGGAATACTTAAATTCGGTTACGATATTTCATTCAGCGATGTTTCGAAGTTTGCATTGGCTTTTGAAGCACAGCACAGCAGCAACAATTGGGGCGCATATCCGCTTAATGAGAATAGCTCAATACCGCTTATTGAAAACGGCTGGGCAAAAGACGCATACGGCAACAATGCATATCAGTATACGGCAAACAGGACATACCGCTTTGAATATGAATATGATTTAACGAAAAAAGTTCAGAACGCTTATGTAACGGACCTTTCAACGGGAGAAAAAACTACTCTCGGAAAAAATATTCGTATACAGAAGTATAATGACTCATGGACTGATGAAAGCAAAGCAATATTACAGGATAACGCATATCTCTGGCAGATGCAGCTTTACGTAATACAAGCGGCAGACGCTACGGAAAACGACAGCTTCACAATTTCAAACGGATATTTTAAAAAGGTTATGGACGTTCCCGAGATTTCAGCCGTTGCATACGAAAAGGACGGAGCTTTTATATCGTCTTTAAACGACACTGTTAAAGCGTCGGCAAAGCTTAAATATACGTTATCTTCATCCGCTTTTGATGCAGGCAGTATGACAAAGTCTAATATTAAGCTTTTGAAAAACGGTACAGAGGTTACTTTGAGCGAGGCTTCGTATACGGCTCCCGAGCTTACGGTTGTACCCGAGGGCGGTATTGATGTAAATGCGGAATACAAGCTTGTAATTACAAAGGCGGCAACCGTTTCCGGCGCGTCTATAGGCTTGCCGGTTGTAAAGACCGTAAAGACCGCGAACGAAAGCGGACTGTATTTCGAAAATATTGAGATGACAAAGACCGATTCCAAGGTCAATGCAAAGGTGGCTTACAGCAGCTCCGAGAGCGCGGCTGTACCGGCTGTACTCATAATCGCCGTATATAACGGAAACAGAATGACGGATATAAATGTATCCGACGTTAAATCCGTTTCGGGCACGGGTTATCTTGAAACAGAGGTTTCATACAGCGGAGCAACGGAAGCAAAATCATTTGTATGGAAATCGCTTGACAGCGCGGAGCCTCACGGCATTGAAAAATCGATTTCACTTGCGCAGCCGACCGAGTAATTTGCAAAAAGGATAAAAAGAAAAAAGTATAAAGTTTAGGTTTAGGAAAAAAGTTATGGTTTTTCGGGGACGGGTAAGCCGTCCCCCGGAATAAACGGATTGTGAGATTACTGTGTGGTGTGCGGAGCACAAAACGGGCGACCACACAGGGTCGCCCCTACGGTGCAATATTGAGAGCGGATAAATCCGCGGGTCGGGAAACAATCCGAATTTAAAAAAGAAAGGAAAAAATCTATGAAGAAAAAAATTGCATTACTTGCGGCAACAACGCTTCTTGCAGGTACATTTACATTTGCACCGGCATCGGCGGCGGTAAATACAGTGCCGCAGTCGGACATTTTATCAAGCTATGATTTTGAGAATGCAACGGAATCTCTCTTTAAGCCGACATCATCAATTGTTACGGCAGAAATTAAAGATGATGCGGGCAACAAAGTGCAGAGACTTTCAAAAAATCACAATCCAAACAGCGGAAGTGCGAAAAATGACACTATGTTTAACCTTGCGTACATTCCCGAAATTATGGAGATTTCGTATGACGTTAAACTGGCGGATTACGGAAGTCTTCCCGCAAGCGGCGAACAGATATGGTTTTCAACATATCTGAAAGTAGGAACAGGCAACGGTGACGAAGAAAACTTCTATACACGCCATCGTTTCCCGAAATTTTTTGCATATTTTAACGCTTCAGACAACAGAGGCTGGTATATAGGTGTTAACAGCAACGGAGACGCAAATACAAAAGGTTCCGGAAAGAAGCTGGGTGTTAAGTTCCAGGAGTGGAACACGGTTATAATAAGAATTAATAACAATACAAAAACATCGGAAGTTTTTGCATGCAAAAAGGGTGACACGGATAATGCCGTTAAACTCGGCGAAAGCAAGAATATTGAAATTAAAAACAATGTATTCGGTATTGAAACAAAGCAGGATACCGGAGACGGCAGAAGAGCGGATATGTATATCGATAATATAGAAGTCCGTGACATTACGCCTACCGATAAAAACAGCTTCGGCGTAGGTGCACTCAGCGTAACGGACGGCTTCTCGGCTGTTGCAAAGCTTACGGACGATGTTACACGTGCGGAGGTTTATTGCGAAGGCACAAAAATTGCAGATCTTGACGCATCGGTTAACAAGTCTTTCAAAATAACGGCGGATGCTGCCGATGTTATCAAAAACTACGGCACGGAGAAATTTGAGCTTGTATGCTACAACGCCGCAAATACGGAGATTGACAGAGTTTCGGCTTATAAAGATGTTTCCGGCAATGTGTACAGCGTAAAATACGCAAAAGACACCATTAACGGAGAAATAACGACGGAGAGTTCCGCTTCGGGAGACGCGGTAGTGCAGAATCTGTTCACCGATTTCAAACCCATAAAGGACATAACAACCAAGTGGAGCTTTGATATAGCAAAAACCGCAGAAATCGACAAAATGGGCGTTCAGTTCAGAATAATAGGAAACAACGACAGCTATAACGGAAAAGCTTGGCTTCCCGACCAGTTCCTTGCTGCCGACAAATCGATATACGACAATGCGTTAATAGACTCCAAGGATATGGAGCTTAACAAAAAGTATCATTTTGATATCGTGTTCAATCCGTTTACATGCCTCATATATTTCGATGTATCAAAAGACGGAAGCAACATTTTCCACATGGAAAAACCATTTATAAGAATGTACACGGAGACGAATGTGCCGCTTTACGGAATAAATGAGCTCGGATATGTTTTCAAGGCAAAGCAGGGCGGCCGGGGCGCGCTGCAAATCACCGACATGACATTCTCCGCCCTTGAAGAAATGCTTGTTCCTTCGGCAAAATCATACATTTCGCATTCGGGCGAGAGCGCGGCGGTTGTAAACGGCACCGTGCCCACAAGTGCAAAGAGCGTTTTGTTAAACATCGCGGGCTACGGCAATATAGATCCCGCGGCGGTTAAGGTTTTAAAGGACGGCGCCGAGGTTTCGGGCGCTTCCGTAAGCATTGCGGCAAGCTCGCTTAAGGTTGCCGCAAGCTTTGAGCACGGCAGATACGACATAGTAATTCCGGCGGGCGCACAGTATTTGGGCGAAACACTTACAATGCCTGTACACGCAGGGTTTAACGTTGAAAACAAATTCGGCATACTTTCACCTTCAAACGGCACCGTAATTGATTCCCAAGGCACAAAAATTGCCGTTGCGGATGACGGAAAGATGACATCTGCAAAGCTTTTTGTCGACGGAAAAGAATGTGAAATGACAAAGAACGAAGCAGGCATATGGACATACAGCTTCGTGCCGGAGCGCACCGGCAGCATAGAGATTGAAGCTGTGGCAAACTATGCGGACGGGACAACCAAAAAAGATACAATAACAATAACCGTTAAAAATACGCTTGACGTTTTTAACCCCAATGCAAGAATTACCGCGGACACAGGCTTCAGCGCACTGGGCGGAGGAAAATATACTGTTAACGATACTTCAAAGCAGCTTAAGTACACTCTCCTTCAGCAAAATCCCAACACGGAGTGGAACGGAACAATTAAATTCGGCTATGATATCTCGTTCAGCGACGTTTCAAAATTCGGAATAAGATTTGAGGCACAGCATAATACCGGCTGGGGCGCATATCCGCTTAATCATAAACAAGGCGATATGCTTATGGAAAACGGCTATGCAAAGGACGCATACGGCAACAATGCTTATCAGTATGAGGCAAACAAGACGTACCGCTTTGAATATGAGTATGATATGACAAACAAGGTTCAGAACGCTTATGTAACAGATCTTTCAACGGGCGAGAAATTTACGCTCGCCGAAAACATTCAGATACAGAAGGGCAATGGTACATGGACGGCGGCGGGTCAGACGATTATTCCCGACGGCGCATATCTCTACCAGATGCAGCTTTACGTAAAACCTGCGGCAGACGCTACGGAAAACGACAGCTTCACAATTTCAAACGGATATTTCAAGAGGGTTATAGATCTTCCCGAAATTGTTGCCGTTTCGTATGAGAAGGACGGCGCTTTTGTACCGGCAGAAAACGGCATGATTAAAAAGACAATGAAGATTAAATACACACTGTCTTCTTCGCTTCTCAATGAAAACGACATGAGTGTTGATTATATCAAGCTTTATAAAGACGGCGAAGAAACTTTTGTTGACGAAATTTCGTACAGCGCACCCGAAATTACGGTTACTCTTTCGGAAGATACGGAAGAGTTTGCGGAATACAAGCTCGTAATTTCCGGTGAGGTTACGGTTAACAGCACGCCTATTGGTCTGCCCATTGTAAATTACGTAAGAGTTGCAAACGAAAGCGGAATCTATCTCGGCAAGGCGGAGATAAACAAAAGCGGAACAATCCTGAAGGTTTCCGTGCCGGTTGATAACTCAGGCTCGCCGGCTTCTGCAAGACTCTTTATAGCGACCTATGCAGGAGATAAATTGACGGGCGTTAAGATGTCCGCGGCGAGCTCCGTTACGGGCTTCGGCAAGCTTTACGCCGAGCTGCCTTATACGGGCGAAGACGATGTGGCAAAGGTATTTTTATGGCAGTCGGCAGAAAGTAAGACGCCGCTGAAAACCGCGGAAGAAATTTTACTCAAATAAAAGAAAAGGTTTAAATCAAAAGCCACGGCGCGTACGTGGCTTTTGATACCTCTATGAGGGTATAAAGGTAAATTATTCCGTGAATTTTGATTTTATTTGCAGGGGCGACACGTGAAACGCCCATACCGATAGAAGTTTATCCGCGCATATGAGTTTGTTTGCGTGTACAACACCGAACGCAGGAAAAATGTGTTATCCGCATTATATTGATATGCGAAAAATAAAAAATCCAAGAATACAAAAGCCCCGGTTGCTTTAAGGGAGGTAATAATGAAAAAAATAATTTCCGTAATTCTCGCCGTGGCGGCGGCTGTTGCTTTTCTTCCCGCAGCAGCTGCGGACAATACGGATACGAGATATATAAAATGCTATTTTAAAGATGATTTTAACAGCGGCATTACAAATTTCAGACTTATGTTTTCATACGGAAACAAGCTTTCGGTGGCGGACAAGCCCTCCTCCGACAATAAAAGCCTGTGCTTTAATTCCTCGGCGGCAACGGTACAATCCATGTCGCGTGCGGAAATGGACACTTCCGTTGAAGAGAATATTTTGTTTGAATTTGATATTTGCCCGACAAGCGAATACAATGACATAAGCTTCAGACTTACAAATTCAAAAGCCGCTCAGAAGGATATTCTCACTTTGTCGGGCCTTAAGCTGAAAACGGCCTCGGGCGTTGATTTGGGAAGCCCGGCAACCGATGTTTTTACAAATATATGCATAGCGTTTGACCCGAGGACGGGACTTGCGGATTATTATGTAAACAAAGCTTTAAAGGCGGCCGGGGTAAAGGCTTCGGAAAATTTCGGAATGATTTCCGCCGCAAGTTTTATATTTAACAATGCCGCCGGCGGGCTGAAAAATACGCTTCTCTACATCGACAATTTTAAGGCATATAACAGCGAAAAGCCTATATTCGTATACCGCGACAATGGAGAAAACGTAAGGCTTCTGTCAGATTACGCCGACGACGGTGACGTTGCGGAATACATGGGGGACGCGGCCGCGCTTTACAGAGACAACGCAAGGCTTTACTTAAACGGAGCGATTTCAAATGAAGCAAGCGCCCCTCTTTTTATAGGAGGTAAGCCCTACATTCCCCTTGAGACGGCAAAAAAGCTATATGCTTCCGCAAATTCCCTTCCGGTTTACAGCATGGGAGGCTCATACGTTTCGGCAGAGGAGCTTTGCAGAGCTTCGGGAAAAAAGCTTTCCTCGTACAGCGACGGACTCATAGTTATCGGCAACAGAGAGGATTTTTTTGATTTTAAATACGATATACCCGTGTTTCGCACGCTTTGCGGCAAGCTGATTCTTCATGAAACCAACGGCAAAGAAATGGCAAATTACATCAGAAAAAACCTAAACGGTGTTCATCCGCGCCTGTTTATGAATTCCGATGATTTTGAAAGACTGAAATCCAAGGTGCAAACCGATGATTATCTTAAAGCAAGACACACGATTATGCTGTCTAGGTACGGTGAGGCCTATACGAAAAAAGACAAAAACGGCGAATATGAGCACAAGCTTTTTGTCGACAAGCTCGCCGCTGATACAAACGAATGGACAAGAACGGAATCGGTATTCAATAAAATTCAGCAGGTCGGATATTGCTACAGAATGACCGGAGACGAAAAATATGCCAAAAGATGTATAGACGAGGTACTCGGCATATGCGAAATGCCTTCATGGATTGCTTCAAACAGAAGCTTTCTTGCCACCGCAGGACTCATGATTGCCGTGGCTCTATGCTATGACTGGATGTATGACTCGGAATATATGACGGCTGACAATAAAAACACGATAAAAAGAGCAATGGAAACCAAGGGCATGGACGAAATTCTTAAGGATTACGAGGGGACAAGCTCAAGCCGTTCATATTTTTGGGCGCAGTCGCCGAAGCCCGATAACTGGAATTTTGTCTGCAACAACGCGGGCCTTCTCTCGGCAATGGCATTTGCCGATGTTTCCTCAAACAGAAGCGTAAAAATATTTAACTATGCAATGAAGCTTCTTCCCAAGGCGGCAACTCTTTACGCGCCCGACGGCGCATGGTACGAAGGACCTGATTATTGGGAATTCGGTTCGAGATATTTTGTAATGATTATGGAAAATCTTTATAAGGTGTTTGGTACCACATTTGGCTTTATGGAGCTGCCCGGCATACGCGAAACCGGATATTATGCCGTTTTGCAGGAGGGGCCTATGGGGAGCTTCAATATCGGAGACGCGAAGGAGGGAGACGTCCACTCAAACGCCAGCACCTCTCCCGTACTGCTTTTCCTCTCCTCGTATTTTAAGGACGAAAAGCTTAAAGGACTCGCTATGAACGGCATACGCGAAATGACGGGAGTAAACGTAAATCCGGAAACCATGTATAACATTGCTTATTATGATTTCGAGCTTCCCGAAAAAGCGGCAAACGTAAAAAGAGATTGGTATTTCAGAGATTCGGAAATCGCTCTTATGCACAAATCGCCCGAAGATATTCAAAATGATGTTTTCACAGCGCTTCATGCCGGGAGAAACGACACCCCTCACGGGCATCTTGACGCGGGGCAGTTTGTAATTGATGCGTATGGCACGCGTTTTGCATGCGATACGGGTTATGAAAGCGATTCGCCGAGCGTGAAGAAAAATTTTTACCGCTACAGAACAGAGGGACACAATACAATCCTTATAAATCCGGACCTGTCTCCGGGGCAGAGAGTTGAAGCGATTGCGCGTATAGATCGCTTCGACACGGACGGCAACAGTGCAATAGCCGTGACGGATTTAACCGATATGTACGAAAACGCCGAGAGCATAAAGCGCGGACTTAAATTTACAGATAACCGCTCTATAATTACGGTTCAGGACGAAATAAGCTTAAACGAGCCGTCAGACATATGGTGGTTTATGCACAGCAAGCAGAAAATAACGGTGTCGGACGACGGGCAAAGCGCCGTTATAAGCGGCAACAAGAATATGGATATGCTCGTAAAGCTTTCAAGCAGTGCACCGGGATCCTTTACGGTGATGGAGGCTATGCCTATGGAGGACAGTCTTAAAACCATTTCAAACAATCTTCAAAACGGAGATTTTAAAAAGCTTGCACTGCATTTTGAAAACACGCAGAACATTACAATTTCCGTTACAATGAGCTTTATTCCGAAAGGCAGTACGGATTACGGCGAAGACAAAACCGTAACACCCATAGATTCATGGACGCTTGACGAGCTTCCGCAGGGGCTGAATATTGAAGAGCTTAATGTTGTAAAAAAATCTTACGGATTTCGCGCCGACGCGGGATACACAAATTCGGGTGAGGCCGAAAAGGCGAGAATCATACTTGCGGTTTATGAAGGCGGCAAGGTTGCCGATATTAAAATCGCAGCGGCTGATATTATAAACGGCGGCGGTAATTTAGGCGTAAGATATATCGGAAAAACAAGCGGAAGAACGGCAAAAGTATATTTGTGGAACAAAAATAATGAGTTAACGCCGATAAAGAGTACAGAATAAAAATAGTTCATAATGCAAAAGAGACGGTCAGCGGCCGTCTCTTTTAAACTTTAATTGCGACACCACAATTCCGGCAAAAATCAATATGCAGCCGAAAAGGGAACGCAGAGAAAGCCGCTCGCCCAAAATAAGCATACAGCCTATGCAGCCGAAAACGGATTCTGTTGATAAAATGATTGAAGCCTCCGTGGGTCTCGCGTTTTTCTGACCGATTACCTGCAGGGTGTATGCAATTGCGCAGGACATTATTCCCGCGTAAAGTATAGGAACGGCGGCCGCAAACACGTTTTGGAGTGAAAATGTATCGGCTTCAAAGACAATGCACAAAATTATATTGATTAAGCCGCACGTCAAAAACTGTACCGACGAAAACGTCACGGGGTTTATGCGCTTTATAAAGGAGTCTATAACTATAATATGAAATGCCCAGAAAAACGAACCTGCAAGAAGCAGAAGGTCACCCGTTTCAAAGTGCAGCGTTTCCGACATACAGGTAAAGTACAGACCGGCAACCGCGAAAACCGCGCCGACGGCGGCATTGATGCTCGGCTTTTTGCCGAATACAAGACCTATCAGAGGAACAAGCACCGTATAAAGACCCGTTATAAAGCCTGCGCTGCTTGCCTGCTCCAATGCCTCAACGCCCTTTTGCTGAAAAAATGAAGCGGCAAAAAGAACCGTGCCGGCAATTGCACCGCATTTTATTGTGCTTACAAGCTTTTCTCTGTTGAAAAAGTATTTTTTCTCAAAAATACAGATTACGGGGATAAGAGAAAGCGCGCCGATTATAAATCTTATGCCGTTAAAGGCAAAGGCGCTGACGTTTTTTGACGCGTCTTTTTGAGCGACAAACGCAAAACCCCATATTGCAGCCGTAATCAGCAGTGTTAAATTTGATTTTAGTCTTTTTGATTCATGTTCTTTGTACATTTGCCAAAGTCTCCTTTGCTGTAATTATAAGTCAAGCTTTAAATCTCCGTCCTTTATAAGACCCTTTTTGCGCATGGGATATGCAATAAGCGGAGTTATTATTGCGGGAAGTATAAACGATATCGCAAAAAGTGCGACCCAGTGCATAAGAGTTATTGCAACGCCGTCCGTCACCCAGCCGGTATATACGCCTATCTGACCCACAAGTCCGCATGTGCCCATGCCGGAAGAAACGGGCGCGCCGTTCATCTGAAGCTTAAATATACATGTGGCAATGGGGCCTGTGATGGCTGATGCCAGCGTCGGCGGAATCCATATTTTCGGGTTTTTTACAATATTGCCCATCTGGAGCATGCTTGTGCCCAGACCCTGAGCCGCAAGTCCGCCCCAGGAGTTTTCCGGGAAGCTCATAACGGCAAAGCCTATCATCTGCGCACAGCAGCCGGCAAGCGCCGCGCCGCCGGCAAGTCCCGTAAGAGACAAACCCGCGCATATTGCCGCACTTGATATCGGCAGAGTGAGCGCAATGCCCACAACCACAGATACGATAATACCCATCCAAAACGGCTGAAGCTCTGTTGCCCACATTATGAGGTTTCCTATGTATGAAGCGCCCGTTCCTATGTACGAAGCTATTCCCATTGCGAGCAAAATTCCCGAGCATATCGTAACGATCGGAGTAACAAGTATGTCAAGCTTTGTTTCGCGGCTGACAGCTTTTCCGAGTTCCGCTGCAACAATGGTTATAATAAGCACGGCAAACGCACCGCCGGCGCCGCCAAGTTCATTTGCGGCATAGCCTACCGCCGTAAGTGAAAACAAAACAAGAGGGGGACACTGCAGAGCATAGCCTATTGCAATTGCCATTGCCGATCCCTGAACCGATTTTGCAAACGCGCCGACATCTGTCAGAATCTGCAGCCCTGTTTGCGCGCCTATTGTTGCAAGAATTGTGCCTATGAGCAAAGAGGCAAAAAGCCCCTGCGCCATAGCGCCCAAAGCGTCCACAAAATATCTTTTTGCGGAAAACACTATGTTTTTGCGTTTCAGAAATTCTTTCACGTATAACACACCTACTTTTTCAGATTTTATTTAGTTTATCATAAAAACCCTGTTCCTTCAAGTATATTTTAAAAAATCGGCATGCTGAACAATTATTTCATAATATTTGGAAAGTATAACGTTAAAATTTTGTTCTTTTGAAAAAAACTGTTGTTTTTTTGCGGTATATATAGTATAATGATATGAAGAATGATAATTTTAGGAGATATATATGTGCAAAAATCTCGTTTATGATATAAAAGCCATAATGGACAGAGACCCCGCGGCAAGAAATCCCATGGAAGTATTTCTTATGTATCCGGGGCTTTGGGCGGTTATGCTTCACAGGCCGGCTCATTTTCTGTATAAAATACATTTTTATTTTCTTGCAAGGCTGATTTCGCAGCTTGCCAGGTTTTTCACGGGTATAGAAATTCACCCGGGGGCAAAAATAGGCAAAGGACTTTTTATTGACCACGGCATGGGCGTTGTAATAGGAGAAACAACGGAGATAGGTGACGATGTTACGATTTATCAGGGCGTGACTCTCGGCGGTACGGGAAAACATACCGGAAAACGTCATCCGACGATAGGCAACGGTGTTCTTATAGGCACGGGGGCAAAAATTTTGGGTCCGTTCAGAGTGGGAGACAATGCAAAAATTGCGGCAAATGCCGTTGTGCTTTCGGAAGTTGAGCCGAATTCAACATGTGTCGGAGTGCCGGGAAGAATTGTGCGGCGCGGCAACGAAAAAGTAAATACCATCGACTGGGTACATATGCCCGACCCTGTCGCACAGGAAATATGTAAGCTTCATATGCAGATTGACAGGCTGGAGAAAAAGTTAAAGGAGAAGGACAATGAAACTTTATAATTCACTGACAAGAAAAAAAGAGGAGTTTGTTCCGATAAAAGAGGGCGAGGTTAAGATGTATTCCTGCGGCCCCACGGTTTACAATTATTTCCATATCGGAAACGCACGTCCTTTTATTATATTTGAAACGCTTCGCAGATATTTGGAATACAGAGGCAACAAAGTAACGTTTGTGCAAAACTTCACGGATGTTGACGATAAGCTTATAAACCGCGCGAGGGAAGAACATTCCACGGTGCCGGAAATCGCGGAAAAATATATAAAAGAATATTTTGTTGATGCAGAAGGTCTCGGAATAGGCAAGGCAAGCGTTCACCCGAGAGCTACGGAAAACATAGAAGCTATTATAGAACTTGTAAAAACACTCGTTGACAAGGGATATGCATATGTGGTTGACGGGGACGTATACTATTCAACAAAGAAGTTTAAAGACTACGGTAAACTTTCGCATCAGCCGCTTGAAGAACTTGAAGCCGGTGCGAGAATCGGCGTTGACGAGAGAAAACGCGACCCTATGGACTTTGCACTCTGGAAGGCGCGCAAAACAGACGATGAGATTGCATGGGATTCTCCCTGGGGCATGGGAAGACCCGGTTGGCACATAGAGTGCAGTGCAATGGCAAACAGATATCTCGGTGAAACAATAGATATTCACAGCGGCGGAAAAGACCTGATTTTCCCTCACCACGAAAACGAGATTGCCCAGAGTGAGGCGGCTAACGGGAAACCCTTTGCGCACTATTGGCTTCACAACGGATATATAAACGTAGATAACGTTAAAATGTCAAAATCTCTCGGCAATTTCTTTACGGTGCGTGATGTTGCCGAAAAATACGATTACGAAGTTATAAGATTTTTTATGCTTTCCGCACATTACCGCAGTCCCATAAATTTCAGCGCCAAGCTTATAGACGCTGCAAAAACAGGACTTGAGAGAATATATAACTGCAAGAATAATCTTGAAGAAAAAGTTGCGCCCGGCAGCTATGAGAAGTTTGAAAATGTTAAAAAATTCAAAGATAAATTCATAGCGGCGATGGATGATGACTTAAATACGGCGGACGCAATTTCGGTTCTTTTTGAAATCGTGCGTGCCGCAAACACCGTTATGGCGGAAAACGGCGACAAAGACGAGATGGCGGCATATTTGTCGCTCATAAACGAAATCGGAGGAGTGCTCAATATCTTAACGCGCAAACCCGAAAAAGAAGAAATCGATTCCGAAATAGAAAGTCTTATAGAAAAAAGACAGGCGGCAAGAAAAAACCGTGATTTTGCCGAGGCTGACAGGATAAGAGACGAGCTTTTAAATCGCGGAATAATCCTTGAAGATACGCGCGAGGGTGTTAAATGGCACAGAAAATAATTGAAAACGATTTTAAGCTTCCCGCAAACGAATATTCCGCGTTGTCGCTTGCGTATATAGGCGATGCGGTGTATGAGCTTTATATAAGGGGAAGGCTTATGGAAAACTCAAACATTCCTCCCGCAAAGCTACACAGAGAAGCTACGCATTTTGTGAGCGCGGAGGCACAGTTTAAGGCATCAAAACACATGGAGGACATGCTCACGGAAGAAGAAACTGCCGTGTTTCACAGAGGCAGAAATGCCAAAAGCGCCACATCTCCCAAAAATGCCGATATAATTCATTACAGGCACGCGACGGGCTTTGAAGCGCTTTTGGGATACCTTTACATAAAAGATGACGCTCAGAGATTGAATTTTTTAATGAAAGAAGCATACGATTTTTTAAGACAGTGATGTTGATTTCCGTTTTAAGCGGAGTTTTAGCATATAATAAACAAATGGTTTGAAAGGATGAATAGGAATGGAACAAGCAAAAAAGGCTAAACTTGCAGAAGTTGCCTTAAACGTGCGCCGTGATATTATCACAGAGGTTTACAGCGCGGGTGCGGGACATCCGGGCGGTTCACTCGGAATTGCGGATATACTCTCTTATCTGTATTTTGAGGAAATGAATGTTGACCCCAAAAACCCGAAAAATCCCGACAGAGACAGATTTGTAATGTCCAAAGGTCATTGTGCCCCGGCTTTGTACGGCATTTTGGCGGAAAAAGGATTTTTCCCGAAGGAAGATTTAAAGGGTTTCCGCAGTATAGACAGTTATCTTGAGGGTCATCCCGATATGAAGGGCGTTCCGGGCGTGGATATGTCAACAGGTTCTCTCGGACAGGGGATATGCGCGGCAAACGGAATGGCACTTGCCGGCAAGCTTGACGGAAGGAACTACAGGGTATATGCCATACTCGGTGACGGAGAGCTTGAAGAAGGTCAGGTTTGGGAAGCGGCTATGTTTGCGCCCCATTATAAACTTGACAATGTAACTATTTTTGTTGATTTCAACGGCTTGCAGATAGACGGAGATATAACAAAAGTTATGAATCCCACCCCTATTGACAAGAAGTTTGAAGCTTTCGGCTGGAATGTTGTAACATGCGATGCGCATGATTTTGACAGCATTGAAGCTGCTGTTTCGGCTGCAAAGGCATGCAAAGGCAAGCCGACTGCCGTAATTGCCAAATCCATAAAAGGCAAAGGCGTATCCTTTATGGAAAGTGAGGCAGGCTGGCACGGAAAAGCTCCGAACGAGGAAGAATACAAACAGGCAATGAAAGATCTCGGAGCAGAGGTCTGAAATTGCAATTCAGAATAAAAAATAGGAAGGATTGAAGATAAATGGCAGATAAAATAGCTACAAGACAGGCTTACGGTGACGCGCTTGCCGAGTTCGGCGAAAAATATGATTTTTTGGTGCTTGATGCCGATCTTTCAAAGTCTACAAAAACGGACGTATTTAAGAAAAAATTCCCCGAAAGATTTATAAATATGGGTATTGCTGAGGCAAATATGATTTCCACCGCAGCGGGTATAGCTGCCTGCGGCAAAACGGTTTTCGCAAGCTCGTTTGCAATGTTTGCGGCAGGCAGAGCCTTTGAACAGGTGAGAAATTCCGTTGCATATCCGCACCTGAACGTTAAAATAGGCGCAACGCACGCAGGTATTTCCGTCGGCGAAGACGGTGCTACGCATCAGTGCCTTGAGGATATTGCTCTTATGCGCACGCTGCCCGGCATGGTTGTTATAAGCCCTGCGGACGCGGTTGAGGCAAGAGCGGCGGTTGAAGCTGCAATAAAGCATGACGGCCCCGTTTATATGAGATTCGGCAGACTGGCTGTACCGGTATTCAACGACCCGGCAACATACAAATTTGAACTCGGGCGCGGAACAGTGCTCAGAGAAGGCACCGATGTTACAATTGTTGCAAACGGACTGTTGGTTCCCGAAGCGGTTGAAGCCGCAAAAATTCTTGAAGCTGACGGAATTTCGGCTGAGGTAATAAATATTCATACGATTAAACCTCTTGATGCTGAGCTTATAGCTAAATCGGCAGCAAAAACAGGCTGCGTTGTAACAGCTGAAGAACACAACATAATCGGCGGTCTCGGAAGTGCAGTTGCGGAAGCGCTCTGCGAAAACTGCCCCGCTCCGCTTGAGAGAATAGGCGCAAAAGACAAGTTCGGCAAGAGCGGCAAGCCTGCTCCGCTTCTCAAAATGTATGAGATGACGGCTGAAGATATTGCACTTGCGGCAAAAAAATCAATAGCAAAGAAAAATAAGTAAGAAAAACTTTTATCGAGGGGCGGTTTTAAGCCGCCCCACGGATTTTGACGGAGAGAAACATGGACGCACTGAGCAGTTTAAATAAAATGCAATATAAAGCCGTAACGCACACCGAGGGACCGCTGCTGGTTCTGGCGGGAGCCGGAAGCGGCAAAACAAGAGTAATTACATACAGAATAGCATATCTTTGCGGAGAACTCGGCGTTTCCCCGTGGAATATCCTCGCAATCACCTTTACAAACAAGGCGGCGGCGGAGATGCGCGAAAGAATTGAAAAAATTGCGGGCGAAACTGCAAATGATATGTGGATAAGAACATTTCATTCGGCGTGCGTGCGTATTTTAAGGCGAGATATTGACAAAATTGGTTATGACAGAAGTTTTACAATATATGACTCGGACGATCAGAAGCGTCTGATAAAAGATTGCGTTAAGGCGCTCAACCTTGACGATAAAACATTCACTCCGTCGTCTTGTCTTTCGTATATATCGGGCGCAAAAGATGAATTTGTGGATCCCGATGAATTTATCGCGACTTATAAGACAAATCTTAAAATGAAGCATGTAGGCGATGTGTATAAGCTTTACAGCGAAAAACTCCGCCGTGCAAACGCGGTGGATTTTGATGATTTAATTGTGCTTACAGTAAAACTTTTTGAAGAGTGTCCCGATGTGCTTTCCTATTATCAGAATAAATTCAGATATATACATATAGACGAGTATCAGGATACCAACAATGCGCAGTACAGGCTTGTAAGTCTGCTTGCTTCAAAGTACGGAAACCTTTGCGTTGTGGGTGATGACGATCAGAGTATTTATAAATTCAGGGGAGCCAATATAGGTAATATTCTGAATTTTGAAAAGACTTTTCCCGATGCTGAGGTAATAAGACTTGAACAAAACTACCGTTCAACCGCAAATATCTTAAATGCCGCAAACGGCGTTATTAAAAATAACCGTGACAGAAAAGGAAAAACACTGTGGACGGACGCGGGCGACGGTGAAAAAATAATAAAATATTATGCTTTAAACGAACGTGACGAGGCGCAGTTTATGGCGGACGAAATGAGAAGACTTAATGAAAAAGGCATCAAGTACTCCGATATGGCGGTGCTGTACCGTATGAATGCGCAGGCAAGATCCGTTGAGGAAAGGCTTATAAGGGAAGCTGTTCCGTACAGAATTATTGCGGGTCACAGGTTTTATGACAGCAAAGAAGTACGCGATATTATTGCTTATTTGCGTGTTTTGAATAATTTGACGGACAATATCAGCCTTGTAAGAATAATAAACGAACCGAAAAGAAAAATAGGCAAAACTACCGTTGACCGTGCAACAGAGCTTGCTGAGGAAAACGGGCAGAGTTTGTATGAATTTTTCAGAGACAGTTCGGTACTTCTTTCAAAGGCAGCAAAAACCGCTGTTGACGGATTTATTGAAACAATGGAAAATCTGAGAGATAAGATGGATAAACTTCCTGTTTCGGAATTTGTGACAGAAGTTTTGGATAAAACCGGGTATGCTGCGCAGTATGAGACAAACCCGAATGATATTGAAGCGCGCGGCAGACTTGAAAATCTTCAGGAATTTGTATCCGTTGCGGTAAACTACGAGAAAGAAAACGAGGAAGCGTCGCTGCCGGATTTTCTTGATAATATTTCGCTTGTTTCCGATATAGATAATTACGATGAAGATCAGGACACGGTGTCTCTTATGACGCTGCACAGCGCCAAAGGACTTGAGTTTCCGGTTGTGTTCCTCTGCGGAATGGAGGAGGGTGTTTTTCCGGGCAGAAACGCCATGTTTGAAGCTGATGAAATTGAAGAAGAACGGCGTCTTTGCTATGTTGGAATAACCCGTGCAAGAGAAAAACTTTACCTCACCCATGCCAGAGAGAGAATGATGTTCGGCATGACAACGGCAAACAAACCTTCACGCTTTTTGGAGGAAATACCCGCGGAGCTTACAGAAGAAAAAAATGCAGCACCCGCATTTCAGAGAACATATATGTCGATTCCGCAGCAAAAAAATTATACGCAGCAAACGGGAGGGTTCAGACCTTCTTTCGGCATAAGTGCGGATCCTTCAAAACCGCGTATGCAGTTTGCGGCGGGAGACAGAGTTCATCATAAAAAATTCGGTGACGGAATGGTTTTGTCCGCCGTTGCAGTCGGTAACGACACGAAGCTTCAGATAGCGTTTGACTCTGTCGGAACAAAAACGCTTTTGGCTTTGTATGCCAATCTTACAAAACTTTGAGGAGGGGACGGTATTGGCAAAAAGAGTACGTTCTCTCGTTTATGTATTTGTCTACATTGCGGCATATTTTGCCGCTCAGGTAGCGGCGCTTTCTTTAAGACCGCTTTCCGACACCGTTATATGCTATATAAACGGAATGAAAAGTTTTTCGGAGCTTTGGGAATATTTTTTAAATGAGCTTTCTTTTCAGGACAGGAACTCAATGTTTGTTCTTGTCATGGCTATGATAATTTCCGTGCTGCTTATGTGGGCAGTGATTGCGGTAAGAAAAATTAAACTTAAGACTTACTTCAAAATAGGACGGGTTACGGCAGCTGAAGTTGTTGCCGCTCCGCTTTATGCATACGGGCTGAGTGTGGTGGCATTTATAATTGTGTCATTGCCGCAGCTTTCGGGTTTCCTTTCAGAATATGCACAAAGCATCGGCGCCGCGGCAAGAGGAGATGCTTTAACGTCTCTTGTTACGGTATGTTTGCTTGCACCCGTTTTTGAAGAATTTATATTCCGCGGCATAATTTTGGGTGAGCTTTCAAAGAATTGGAGCTTTATTGCCGCAAACATTATACAGGCTGTTATTTTCGGAGCAATGCACCTGAATGTTATACAGGGGCTTTATGCCGCTTTAATAGGCGTTGTTCTCGGAATGATATACAGAAGAAGCAAAAATCTTGCGCTGCCGATGATGGTGCATGTTTGTTTCAACACGATAAACACGTTTTCGGGTGTTTATCTTGCTTCTGCCGGGCTGGAAATATATTTTCTTGTCGGCGGAGCGGTGGCGCTCGCGGCGGCGTTTCTTCTGACAGGCAGGAAAAAGTAAATTGGTGGGCTGAAAAAAGCCCGGGAAGGAGTAAAGAGTGGAAGGATTTAACAAGGTGTTGTCTGTAATAGACAACTGGGTGTGGGGTGTGCCGCTTATAGTGCTTATAATGGCAGCCGGCATACTTCTGAGTGTGAGAACGAAATTTGTGCAGATATTTCATCTGCCGAAGGCTCTTAAGTTTATGCTCAAAGACGAAGAGGGCGGCGAAGGTGAGGTAAGCAGCTTCGGTGCGCTCTGTACTGCGCTTTCCGCAACAATTGGTACGGGAAACATTGTCGGCGTTGCAACCGCAATAGCCGAAGGCGGCCCCGGTGCGCTTCTTTGGATGGAAATTGCCGCATTTTTGGGAATGGCAACAAAATATTCCGAGGGTCTTTTGGCTGTTAAATACAGAGAAATAGGCAAAGACGGCAGAGTTTTGGGAGGACCTTTCTATTACATAGAAAAAGGTCTTGGCAAGAATTTCAAATGGCTCGGAAAGCTTTTTGCAATTTTCGGCGTTTTGGCAGGTCTTTTGGGAATAGGAACAATTACGCAGATAAACGGTATTACAAGTGCTGCAAAGGGCTTTTTTGACCCCGGCGGAAACGCAACGGCATTTACGCTCGGCGGCATTGACTATTCGTGGGCAATAGTTATTTCGGGTGTTGTGGTGACGATTTTTGTTGCGCTTGTTGTAATCGGCGGTATAAAGAGAATATCTAAAGTTTCGGAACTTATAGTTCCTTTTATGGCGGTACTTTACGTAGGCTGCGCACTTATTCTTATATTTACGAATATAACAAAAGTTCCTGCGGCAATAGCTCTTGTATGCAAAAGCGCTTTTAATCCCCGTGCGGTACTCGGCGGCGCGATTGGTATAACGATTAAAGAAGCTGTTCAAAAAGGTGTATCAAGAGGTATATTTTCAAACGAATCCGGTTTGGGTTCGGCGCCTATAGCGGCAGCTGCTGCAAGAACAAAAGAACCTGCACGTCAGGGTCTGGTCTCCATGACGGGAACATTCTTTGACACAATCGTAATTTGTACAATGACGGGTCTCTCTGTTATACTTACGGGAGCTTATATACCTGCCATGAACGGTGAATTGGAGGGAGCGGCGGTAACAACGCTGGCATTCCAGAACGGCCTTCCGTTTTCGAACGGTGTTTGTTCTTGCCTTCTTATGATCAGTTTGGCATTCTTTGCGTTCACAACAATACTCGGCTGGGATTATTATTCCGAGAGATGCCTGCAGTATCTTGTAGGTGACAGAGAGTGGGTTCTTAAATCATACAAAGCGGTCTATATTTTAGCTGTTTTTGTCGGTCCGTACCTTACTGCGAAATTTGTCTGGACTCTTGCAGATATATTCAACGGACTTATGGCTTTGCCAAACCTTATAGCGCTCGTTGCACTCAGCGGAGTTGTTGCGGCTGAGACAAAGAAATTTGCGGATAAATATAAAAAACTCGGTTAAACAAGATTTTGATAAAAAGTCAGAGGGTGCAGCAAAACGATTTTGTTTTGCTGCACTTTTTTATATATTCAGAGTGAAAAAAGTTTATAAAACGCGGGAACTGTTGAAATTGGTATTTGTTTTGCAAAACATGACATTGCCTTTAGGGTATCTGTTATAGTATATGAAAATATACCTGAATACAATTGTTTTAACTTCTTCTTTTTTCATATTGTCGCGCATTTCAACGGTAAGTATTTCTCCGTTATAGCAATCCATTATCGGTGAAATATATAATTTGCCGTCTAAACAATGAACCTCTGTAATATCTGTTAGTAGTTTTTTTACAGGTTTATCTGCCGTAAAATCACGTTTTATTAAATTTTCTTTATCCTGTATCTCTGTGCTTGCCTTTGTTATACCGTGCGGCTTCCTTGCTTTGTGGATTAAATTTCCGTCTTTCATGGCACGGTATACGGTATTTCGGCTCACTTTAATCCCGCGTATTTCTAATGCTTTATGTATGCGGTCATATCCGTAATTCGCATTATCCGGATGTTCGGATAAGATTTCATTTATTTTGACCAGAAGAAGATGACGTTTGGAAGGCTTGTCCTTGTTTTTCAGCCACCTGTAATATCCGGATTCGCTGATTTTTAAGACTTTGCACATTAATTTTACTGCGTATCTATTTTTGTATTT
Organism: uncultured Eubacteriales bacterium; assembly: GCA_900552775.1. GTDB lineage: Bacteria > Bacillota > Clostridia > UMGS1883 > UMGS1540 > CALCLY01. Next base: position 31,674 of record USAP01000003.1, read on the forward strand.
CAAAATAAATATATGAAAGTGAAGTACAAGGTCTATAACGTCTTGCGTATATTGTTCTTTAAACTGAATTATTAAAATCAT